>DASUNQ010000298.1:0-6862 GCA_036277075.1 Thermoanaerobaculia bacterium | reverse complement strand
CTTGAGGCGCGAAGGCCTTCGCGCCGGGCTGAAGTCAACCGCGAAAGCTTTCGCGCCGCACTCGAGACAACCATGATCCAAGCGACCCAGCTCCGCCCCGGCATGTGCATCATGTTCGAGAACGACATCTGCCGCATCATGAACGTGCAGCACGTCACCCCCGGCAACTGGCGGGGGTTCGTCCAGACGCGGATGCGCAGCCTGAAGAGCGGCAACAGCTTCGAGCACCGCTTCGGCTCGACCGAGCGGGTGGAGCGGGCGATCCTCGACACCCACCCGATGGAGTACCTCTACTCCGACTCCTCCGGCCACCACTTCATGAACCAGGAGAACTACGAGCAGGTGGCGCTCGAGGACGAGACGCTGGGCAGCTCCATGCTCTACCTGCTGCCCAACACGGTGATCAAGGTGGACTTCCACGACGGCCAGCCGGTGGGGGTCGAGCTGCCCAACACGGTGGCGCTCGAGGTGGTGGAGACCGACCCGCCGCTGCGCGGCGCGACCGCCAGCGCCTCCTATAAGCCGGCCAAGATGGAGACCGGGCTGGTGGTGCAGGTGCCGCCGTTCATCGAGGTGGGGACCCGGATCGTCATCGACACGCGGGAAGATAAGTATTTGAGTCGGGCGTAGCCGAACCGCTTGCGCCACACGAATTCCCCCGCCCGGCTGATCGCATCGCCCCCCTCTACCCTCGTTCCCGCTCCCCCCTCGCGGGGGGAGCAGGACGCCTCCACCCGGTCCTCGCTTCGCTGAATCGTCTCGTGACCCCCGACCTCGTCCTTCTCGGCCTCACCTGGTTCGTCGTCTTCCTCTTCTCGACCACGCTGCACGAGGCCGGCCACGCCCTCGCCGCCTACCGGCTCGGCGACCCCACCGCCTACCACGGCGGCCAGGTCTCGCTCTCCCCCTTCCCGCACCTGCGCCGCGAGCCCTTCGGCATGCTGCTCGTGCCGCTGCTGTCCTTCGTGCTCTCGCGCGGCGGCTGGATGATGGGCTGGGCGAGCGCCCCGTACGACCCGCTCTGGGCCCACCGCCACCCGCGCCGGGCGGCGCTGATGGCGCTCGCCGGCCCGGCGGCCAACCTGGTCTTGGTGGTCCTGGCCGGCGGCCTGGTGCGGCTGGGGATGGCGCTCGGCGCTTACCGGCTGCCCGACGCGGTGAGCTTCACGGCGGTGACGCAGGCGGCCGGCGACGGCCTGGCGGCGGCCGCCGTCCTGCCGCTCTCGATCTTCTTCACCTTGAACCTGGTCCTCTTCATCTTCAACCTGCTGCCGCTACCCCCCCTCGACGGCAGCGCCGCGATCGCCATCCTGATGCCCGACGAGCTCGCCCGCCGCTACCAGGAGTTCCTGCACAACCCGAGCTTCGCCTTCCTCGGCATCCTCATCGCCTGGCGACTCTTCGACCGGGTCTTCGGCCCGGTCTATGGCGTGGCGCTGCGGCTGCTCTACGTCGGCGCGGGTTAGCGCTCGGCAGGAGCTGCAGGCTCGGGCTTCGGCGCCTCCGGCGGCTCCAGCCCGGGCTGGTAGAGCACCGGCCGCCCGGCCTTCTCCTTGGCCTCGGCGACGATGCGGCGGACGTCGGCGAGGAGCTTGGGGGCGTCGTAGACGATGTCGTCCTTGATCGTGTAGCGGACGCCGCCGGTGCGTAGCGGGCGGTTCTCGGCGTCGAGGCGGATGGCGCCGATGCCGTAGAGGACCTGGAAGTTGGCGAGCGGGTTCTCGGCCACCACCACGAGGTCGGCGAGCTTGCCGGGCTCGATCGAGCCGATCTCGCGGTCGAGGCCCAGCGCCTGGGCGCCGGCGAGGGTCGCGGCCCGCACGACCTCGAGCGGATGGAAGCCGGCCTCGCGCAGCAGCTCGAGCTCCCGCACGTAGTCGAAGCCGTAGAGCTTGTAGATGTAGCCGGAATCCGAGCCGGTGGTCACCCGGCCGCCGCGGTTCTTGAAGTCGGCGAGGAAGCGCATCCAGAGCCGGTAGTTGTCGCGCCAGGCGACCTCCTGCTCCGTGCCCCAGGCGAACCAGTAGGAGCCGTGCGCCTTGCGGCTGGGGCGGTAGAAGTCCCAGAGGGCGGGCAGGGTGTACTCCTCGTGCCACTCCGCGCGGCGGGCGCGCATCAGGTCGCGGCTCGCCTCATAGATCGTCAGCGTCGGGTCGATCGTGAAGTCGAGCGCCACCAGCTCGTCGATCACCTCGCGCCAGCGCTCGCTCCCCGGCGCCGCCGCCTGCCGCCAGAGCCGCCCGGCCTCGCCGAAGCGGTGCTGCTCGTCGGCGTAGTTGTAGTCGACCGGGTAGTCCTGGATGGTGCGGTCGGTGAAGAGCGCCTCGGGCAGGCCGTACCAGTGCTCCATCGTGGTCAGGCCCCAGCGCGCCGAGTCGAGCACGTCGACCCGCGCCACCGCGAGCTGCGCGTGGTGGCAGGCGGTGCGCAGCCCGCGCTCGGCGGCCTCCTCGATGGCGGCGCGGAAGATGTCGGGCCGGTGGCCGAAGAACTTGAAGCCGTCCACCCCGCGCGCGGCCATCGCCGCCACCCACTTGCGCGCCTCCTCCGGGCGGGTGAAGGGCTCCTCGCGCTCGGCACCGAAGAAGACGTAGGCCTCGATGCGCGGCGCGGTGATCTGGTTGGCGGCGCTCTTGCGCTTGTGCTCCAGCGTCCAGTCGACGCCGTTGCCGCTGCCCGGGTCGCGCACCGTGGTGATGCCGTGCCCGAGCCAGAGCTTGAAGACGTACTCGGCCGGCGTCCCCTGCTCCTTGCCGCCGATGTGGCCGTGCATGTCGACGAAGCCGGGCAGCACGTAGTGGCCGGCGAGGTCGAGCTCGCGGTCCCCCGGCTCCACCTTCGGCCGCCCCTCGGGATCGATCGGCAGCCCCGGGGCGCCGACGCTGCGCAGCTCGGTGATGCGGTTCCTCTCGATCACGACGTCGACCGGCCCGATGGGCGGCGCGCCCGTGCCGTCGACCACGGTGACGCCGCGCAGGATGAGCCGCGCGAAGGGCCCCTCCCCCTCGGCGCGCGGCGGCGCCGGCGGGATGGACTCGTCCTCCTTCTCCTTCTCCTTCTCCTTCTCCGTTGCCCGCCCACCGGCCTCCTGCTTCTCGGCCGCCGCCGCGTCGGTCGTCCGCGGCGGCGCCGGCCGCCGGGCGGCCCACGAGGCGGGGGGGAGGAGCAGCAGGGCGAGGGCGAGGACGCAAAGCGGACGGAGGGGCCTCATGAGGCTCGCCATCCTAACTGCTGGCGGAGCCGCCGGAGGGGGCTCAGGGCGCGAGCGCCGCGAGGTCGGCGCCGCTGGCGCGCGCCGTCTTCGCGGCCCGCTCGTACTCCTCGCCCTTGCCCAGCGCCTTGGCGGCGATCGCCAGCAGCACCTGCCCTTCGGTGCCGTCGACGGCGCCGCTCGCGAGGCCCCGCCGCAGCCGCTTGAAGGCGCGGTCGTAGGCGCCGCGCCGCACGTCGAGGCGCGACTGCAGGACCTTCATCTCCTGGCCGATCCACCCGCCCATCCCCTCCTCGAGCGTGCGGTCGGCCCGCTCGAACTCCGCCTGCGCCTCGGCGGCGCGCCCCTGGTCGAGGTGGAGCCGGGCCAGCCCGAGGTGGATCTGCCCGTTGAGGAGGCGGCGCTCCTGGCCGTCAAAGGCCCCTTCGTCCTCGTTCTCACCGCGGAGCGGAGCCGCCAGCGCCCGGGCGAAGAGCTCGGCGGCGCGCGCCCCGTCGCCGCCCGCGGCGGCGTCGAGCCCCTGCGACCAGAGCACCCGCTTCGGCTCGCGGCTCTCGTCGAAGAAGCGGCCGAAGACCTCCTCGTGGCGGTCGAGCCAGAACGCCTTCGGCTCCTGCTCGACGGGGATGTCGAACTCGCTGGTCGCGCCGCGGATCATGATGTGGGCGCGGCCGGTCAGGTTCGCCTGCTCCCGGCCGTCCGGGCGCGCCTTGCCCGGCGGCGGCTTGCGCGGGTCGTAGAGGGCCAGCTCGACCGGCACGACGAGGGCCGAGTCGGCGACCTTCGCCTGCTCCAGCCGCTCGCGCCCGACGTCGTAGCCGGCCGCGGTCTTCACCACCCGGTAGCGGAAGCGATAGGGGGCCTGCTGTCGCGCCGTGCCCGCGACCGCCCACCCCGCCTCGCGCTTCTCGAAACGGTAGGTGTAGTACACCTCGGGCAGGCCGGTCGAGTAGACGTACTGGCCGGCGAACCAGTCGAGCTCGCCGCCGGTCATGCGCTCGAAGAGGGTGAAGAGGTCCTCGGTGGAGAGGGCGCGGTGGGCCACCACGCGCGCCGTCTCCCGCAGCATCCTGGCGAAGCTCTCCTCGCCGACGCTGCGCGCCAGCATGTCGAGGATGACCGCCCCCTTGTAGTAGACGATGGCCTGATAGGCCGCGTCCGAGCGGCTCGAGGCGAGCCGCGCGCCGAGCACCACCGGCCCCACGGCCTCGACCGGACGGCCGTCGTCGAGCGTCTCGGTGAGCACCCGCTGCCAACCGGTCGTGGGGCCGATCCGCGCGCGGTCCCGCCACTCGAGCTTGTGCTTGGCGTAGAGCAGCGCGGCGTAGTTGGCGAGCGCCTCGGAGAGCCACTGGTCGCGGTAGCTGGCCCAGCCCACCATGTGCCCCCACCACTGGTGGGCGATCTCGTGCGCCACGATCGTGCGGCGGTCCTCGAGGCCGAGCAGGGCCTGCAGCCAGTCGAGGTCGGCCATCATCAGGTTGGAGAGCGTGACGAAGCCGAGCATCGCCTGCGAGAAGCTGCGCGGGCTGGTGACCACGGTCAGGTGATCGAGCGGATAGGGCCCGAACAGCTCCTCGTAGTAGGCGAGCGAGCCGGTCACCGTCTCGGCGATCTCGCGGCGCTCGGCCTGCCCGACGAGCTTCTTGCTCGCGGCGTCGAAGGCGAGGGTGACGGTGACGTGCCCGGCCGCGACGGTCTGCGTATCGAAGTGCCCGATCTCGAAGACGAAGCCGGCGGCGGGGAGGTCGAGGGTGCGGCGCTCCCATCGCGACTCGCCGCGCTCGCCGCCGCCGGCGCGGGTGCCGCTGGCCAGCAGCTCGAGCCGGCGCGGCCAGCGGAAGGTGACGTCGTAGCGGGCGCGGTCGAGGGTGCCGGCGCGCGGGTACCAGTCCTGGGTGTCGAGCAGCTCGTAGGCGCGGCCGTCGCGGTGCAGGAGGTTCCCGGCGTATTCGACGACGACCGCGACCGCTTCGCCGAGAGCGACCTCCGGGAGGAAGACGTTGAGGTCGCCGCCGGAGCGGAGGAAGAAGAGCGGCGCGCCGGCGCCGTCGGTCACCCGCGCCACCTCGAGGTCGCGCGACAGCCGCAGGGCCAGGTTGCGCGAGCGCACGACCGAACGGAGGTCGAGCCGCGCGTTGCCGGAGAGGCGCCCGCCCTTCTCCGCGATCGACACCTCGAGGGTGTACCTCTCCGGCTCGAAGGCGGCGGTGCCGGGGAGCGGCTTGCCGTCCTTGGCCCGCAGCGAGGCGGAGAGCCAGGTGTCCCACTGCCCGAGGTCCTCGAGGTCGAGGCCGATCAGCCGTCCGCGCCGCTGCTCGCGGTGGACGGCGCGGCGCAGCCGCCGCCGCTCGCGGGCACTGGTCTCGAGCGGCACGAAGCGGCCGACGGTGACCTGCTCCTGCGCTTCGGGCTCGACGAGGTAGAGGAAGTCCTCGAGCTCGCCACCGCGACACCAGGCGGCGAAGTAGCCCTGATAGAGCGGGTCGCCGGCGGCGTCCATGAAGACCCCGGCGTCGACGTTCAGGAGCCGGCGCTGCGGCCCCGCCTTCCAGGCGGCGAAGAGGGCCTCCGCGGCGTCTGCCGCGTCCGCGGCCAACGGGGCGGCGGGCCTCCGCAGCAGCGCGTCCACGGCGCCGTCCATGGCCAGCACCAGGACCGCCTCGGTGAAGGGCTCGTCCAGACGGCCGTCGCCGGTGAAGAGCTCGAGCTGGCCCGCCTCGATCGCGTCGGGCGGCTCGACCACGATCCGGCCGCTGCCGCGGAAGACCATCTCCACGACCCGGCCGCCGGCCGGAGTGGCGGGCACGAGGACCCCCTCCTCCAACCGCAGGGTGCCGATCCCGGCCTCCAGCTTGACGCGGCTCACCGCGACGGCGGCGGCGGGGTCGAGGCGGGCGGAGCGGATCTCCGCCAGGAGGGCGGCGGGCTCGCGCGCCGGCGCGGCATGCAGCGGCGCGGCGAGCAGGGCGGCGGCGACGGATGCGCGCAGGACGACGGACATGGGACTCTTCGGCGCTGCGAGGAACCCCCGAATTTTACCAGACGGGGGGGCGCCGCGGCGCCGCCGCGGCGATCGCGAGCGTCGCGACCAGGGCGAGAGCGGCGCCCACGGCGAAGGCGATCTGCGAGCCGGCGCGGTCCCAGACCAGGCCGAAGAGGAGGGCGGCGGGGAGGGCGCCGAGCCCCAAGGTCAGGTTGTACCAGCCGAAGGCGGCGCCGCGGCGGGCGGCGGGCACGAGGTCGGCGACCAGCGCCTTCTCGACCCCCTCGGTGAGGCCGAAGTACAAGCCGTAGAGAACGAAGAGCGCCCAGGCCTGCCACTCCTCCCGCGCCGCGCCGAAGCCCAGGTAGACGGCGGCGTAGAGGCCCCACCCGGTGACCAGCAGGGGCTTCCTGCCGAGCCGGTCGGAGAGCGCGCCGCCGGGGGTGGTGGCGAGCGCCTTGACCATGTGGAGCAGGGCCCAGAGGACCGGGATGAGCGCCGCCGCGACGCCGAGCTGCGCCGCGCGCAGGAGGAGGAACGCGTCCGCCGAGTTGCCGAGGGTGAAGACCAGGATGGCCGCCAGGACCGCCCAGAAGCGGCGCGGCAGCCGCTCCGCCGAGAGGCGGGGGTCGGCGCCTCCGCCGGCCGGCGCCGCGCCGGCCTCG
>DASUNQ010000297.1:0-18437 GCA_036277075.1 Thermoanaerobaculia bacterium | reverse complement strand
GTCGGGGATCACCTGGTCCGCCTCGACGGCGGGCCGCAGGGCCTCCTTGGCCGCCTTGGGCCCGGCGCCGTTCTCGTCGAGCCCGGCGACGACGAAGGTGCCGCTCTCCATCAGGAAGCCGCCGGATTGCACGCTGCCCTTCGGCAGCTGGCCGGCGAGCCGCAGCTCGGCGATCACCGCCCGCTCGTTGCCGCCTTTGCGCGCCGCCGCCAGCTTCTGGCGAACCTCCGGAGCGAAGCGCGGCACGGCCAGCAGCTCATAGGTGTAGTTGCCGGCGGGCAGGCTCTGTCCGCGCCGGTCGAAGGCGCTGAAGAGAACCGGCTCTCCGGCCGCGAACTCGCGCCGGAAGGTGAGACCGCCGGGCCCGGAGACGGTCAGCACCAGCTTTTCGTACTCGACGGCCGGGCGGAACTCGACCCCGGAGGCGCTGGCGCCCAGCTTCGCGACAGCGTTCGGCGCCGCCGCTACCGCACCACCCACGAGTGCCAGGCACACCGCGGCGAAGACCGCGGTCCACGGACTACGTTGAACTCTTCGCATCGTCATGCTCCTCCAGAAAAAGCTCTACCCTTCGCAAGGGGCGCCGCCGCACGCCGGCGGACCCCTGAAATGGGAGATGCGAAAGCACGCATTCGTGCGTCAATGAGCCGCCGTGACTTGTGAGGCTTGGAACCCCTGAAGGATAGCACCGGGCTCGGGTGGCGTGAAGGCGACAGTCCATCGATTACTGAAAGAGAGTCCTCTTGTTGCCTGCCGATGCCTCTCAGGCGCCGGCGGCGGCGGTTTCGTTACCGGGCGGGAGCCGCAGCGTCGACGCGCACCGGGAACCGCAGCGGCGGAGAGCCGAGCGACTCCCACCAGGCGACCCCCTCCTCGACGACGTCGAGGACGAGTTGGTACTCCCCCGGCGGGACATCCGCCGTCACGACGACGTCCGCGGTGATCGTCTCGCCCGGCGCCGGCGGCGCCGGCGGCAGGGTGCGGCGGCCGTCGAAGACGGCATCGCTGCCGTCCGGCCGCCGCCAGTGGTAGGCGAAGCGCATTTGGCGAGACCAGGGCAGCGCGCCGCCGTTCGTCACCCGCACGTGGTAACGCGCGGTGGCGCCGGCGGGGAGGCTCCGAGGCCCCGCGGCACCGCGCCAGAGGACCGCCTCCGGCCCGAGCCCCGAGGGGATGCAGAAGCAGCGGCGCGCCACCTCGACGGCGCCCGGCGCGACCTCCCAGAACAGCGCGAGCCCACCGGCCAGCTCGGCATGGCGGAAGGCGTGACCGCCGGCATGCAGGAAGGCCGCGAAGCGCCGAGCGTCGTCCAGCCGCTGCGGCTCCAACCGATCGAAGAGGAAGGCGGGATCGGTGTCGCTATCGACGGCCGCGCGGTCGCCGGGACGGCGCACGACGGTGCCCTGGCCGAACGGCGAGCCCACGATCCGGCCCGCCGAGAGGAAGGTCAGCGGATAGGCCGTCCAGTAGGAGGCGTAGACGCGGTCGATGCCGCGGCGCGCGAGCTGCTCGACCAGACCCGGTGGGACGTCGGCGTGGATTCGCGGTGCGGCAGCGTAGCCGGCGAGGTGGAGGACCGCGAGCGCGGCGGCGACGCCGGCGCGGACCGCGCGCCTTCCCGGTCCGGCGAGGAGCGCGCCGGCGAGCGGTGCGAGGGCCACGTACCAGCCGATCAGCACCCGCGGCTCGGTGAATTGGGTGCGGGGCGAGAGGAGCGCGAGGATGGCCGACACGACGAGCAGTGTCAGCGCGCCGAGAGCGAGCGCGCGGGATGGACCGCTCCGCCGAGCCATCAGCTTCACGGCGAAGGCTACGAGGACGGCGAGGACGAGGAGCGCCAGCGCCGCCACCCAGAGAGGAGCCCGGCCGGCCCATGGCGGGCGGCCGCCGAGGAGCACCGGCACACCGACCTGCAGCAGGTCGCCGACTTGTCCGGCCGCGGCACGCCACGGCAGGGTGGCGGCATCGGGCCCGCGCACGCTCGCCCAGCCGGTCTCCAGGTTCCGCAGCCACCAGGGGAGGCTCCCCAGCGCGAAGCCGCCCATGAGGAGGGCTCCCGCCGGCGCGAGGAGCCGGCGTGCCGCACCGGTCGCCAGAGCGGCCGCGGCGGCGGCCGCGTAGGCCGCCGCGGCCGGGTGCGTCCACCAGGCGAGCCCGAGCACCACGCCGAGCGCGACGAGCTCCGCGGCGACCCGCGCGCCGGCAGCGGCTCGCCCCTCGATCCGCACCAGCAGCGCCAGCGCCGCGGCGCCGAGGGCGAAGAGCGGCGTGTACGGTCCGGTCGAGCTCAGGCCGCGGTAGTAGAGGAAGTAGGGACCGAGCGCGAGGTAGAGGCCCGCGCCGAGCGCCGCGCGCGCGCCGAAAGCGCGCCGGGTCGCGAGCCAGAGGAGAGCAATGCCCACCGCCAGCTCGCCGGCGACGACGAGGTGTTGCACCGCCGGCCGGTCGGGGAGGACGGCGAAGGCGAGCGCGAGGAGATGCTGCTCGAGAGTGCCGGCGTACTCCGAGCCGTCGAAGAAGACCGGGTGCGCCCCCAGGTACAGGATGTCCTGCGCCATCAGCGCCGCGACGGCCTGGTCGGCGTTGTACAGCGTGCGGCCGCCGGCGTGGAGCGCCCCGGCGACGAACGCGAAGAGCACCAGCACCAGGGCCAGCGACCGGACCGGCGCGAGGCGCGAGCGCGCCCCCCCGGCATTCACCCCCCGAGCGCCTCGAGCCGCGTCACGATCCGCCGCGCCGCGTGTCCCCAGGTCCAGCGCTCCGCCACCTCGCGCGCCGCCGCGAGCCCGCGGCGGCGCGCCTCCTCGCGGTCCTCGTAGACCGCCCGCAGCAGGTGGCGGAGGTGGTCACCGTCGGGCTCGGCCCAGCGGAAGCCCGCGTAGTAGGGACACTTGGCGAGCGCCGGCACCGTCCGCCGTACGCGCAGTGGGTAGGCGATCCCCTCGTGGACGAACTCGCGGTGCGCGCTCCAGTCGGTGGCGATCGCCGGCAGGCCGCAGGCCATCGCCTCCATGAGCGGCATGTCCCACCCCTCGCCGCGCGACACCGCGACGAAGCAGTCGGCGGAGCGGTAGAGCGAGCCGAGCTGGTAGTGGGGGAACTCGACGTTGAGCAGATAGGAGACGCGGCCGCCCCCGGCGGGCAGCCCGAGCCGTCGGATCTCCTCGCGCAGGCGCACCTCCGGATCGCGGTTGATGATCTTGCACACCAGGCGCACGGGCTCGGCGGCGGAGAAGGTCTCGCTGAAGGCGCGCAGCAGGAGCCAGGGGTCCTTGCGCTCCCCCCACTCGAAGGCGGAGAAGAAGACGAACTCGCCGTGCGGATTGGGCAGCGCCCGGACGGCCGGATGGAAGTAGTCGACGTCGACGCCCAGCGGAACCAGGTGCACCGGCCTTTTCAGCCCCGAATCGAGGAAGCCCTGGCGGTTGAACTCGCTCGGCACCCAGACCTCGTCCATCCGGTTGGCCTGCCGGACCCATTCGGGCGGGAAGCCGTCGACCTCCAGCATCGTGAAGCCGACCTTCACCCGCCCGCGGTTGCGGTGGAAGACGTCCCCCTGGCCGTAGACGACGGCAAGGGGCGGACGCGCCGGCGCGCGGCGCTCGCGCACGACGTTGAGCCGGTAGTCGTCGGCGGCCGGGGGCTCCGGCACCGGGAAGACGGTCTTCGGGCCGTAGACGTAACGGTAGACCGCCCGCACCCCCTCCTGCTCGAGGCCGCGCAGGAGCTCGCGGCAGCTCATCGCGTAGCCGGTGGGGAAGTTCATGATCGACTGCCACAGGAGCTCGCGGCGGTAGCGCGCGGCGAGCGCCTTCCCCCACTTGCGGCGGAAGGTCTCGCGGCTGGTCTGGAAGAGGCGCATCAGCGCCTGGTCGTCGCCGCGCGTCGAGCCGTGCTCGTCGTGCACCAGGGTGACGCCGCCGCAGACGAGGGTGCGGAAGCCGGCGCGAGCGGCGCGCAGGCAGAAGTCGGTGTCTTCGAAATACGACTCGAACTCGAGGCCGAGGCCGCCGATCGCCGCGATCGTCTCGCGGCGCAGGTAGGCCACCGCGAAGACGATCCCCTCGACCTCGCGGTCGGCGGCGTATTGGCCGACGTCCTTCTCGAGCGCGCCGATCTGCTGGCCCCACATCGTGTCGGGCAGGATGTAGGTGCCGGCATGGAGGAGCCGTCCGTCCGGGAGCGTCAGGCGGCAGCCCACCACGCCGTTGCGCGGATCGGCATGAGCGCAGGCGCGGAGCCGCGCGAGCCAGTCCCGCTGGGTGAAGAGCACGTCGTTGTTGAGCAGGACCACGTCGGAGGCCGGGTCGGCGGCCGCGATGCCCGCGTTGTTGCCGCGCACGAACCCGGCGTTCTCCGCCAGGCGCACGACGCGCACCCAGTCGAGCGCCGCCAGCCGCTCCGGCGTCTCGTCGGTCGATCCGTTGTCGACGACGACGACCTCGGCGCCGTCCAGATCGGTCGCCCGCAGGGTCTCCAGGCAGCGCGCGGTGAGCGGCCACTGGTTCCAGGCGAGGACCACGAGCGTGGCCCTGCGCGCCGGCTCAGCGGTCATCGGGCTCTGCGTCGGGGGGCGCCAGGGAGCGCCACAGCTCGTCGAGCGTCTCCTCGACGTCGGCGCCCGTCAGCGCGGTCGTCTCGCGCCAGACGTCCGGATCGAAAGGGCCCGAGGGGAGCGGGGGGAGGCCGCTCTCGAGGCGGGCGAGCAGGGCCAGGTCGCGGGCGCAGAGCCGCTCCTGGAGCGTGCGGAGCTGCCGCGAGCGCCGATCGAGCGCGGCCTCGAGCGCCGCCACCTGCGCTTCCAGCCGCGCGATCTCGAGCTGCTCGGGGGTGGGCGCCACGCGCCGGCTCACCAGGCCCGGCCGAACGGGCGGCGGGCCGCCTGGAGCAGGCGCCAGGGGCGGGAACGCACCACCGCGTCGTGGAACCCCTGCAGGCGCTCGACCTCCCGCTGCAGCCGCCAGAGCTCGCCGGTCGACTCGCCCGCGGCGCCCCCGCCCGCCTCGTCGGGCAGGGTCCAGACGCGGCGTGTGAGGCCGTCCTCGCGCTCGCGCCGCTCGCGGTCGCGGAGCGTGGCGTCGAAGCGCTCGCCCGCGAGGCGGCCCGCGAGGCGCGCCTCGGCGAGCGGGTCCTCGGGCTGCTCGGTCATCGGGGTTTCCTTGGGGAGGCGGCGCACCGGGCGCGGCGGCCAAGGCTATCGCAAACCGTTGCGGCTCTCATACCGCCGCGCCGATGCCCGTCCGGGTCTTCGCCACCCGCCCGGCCGCTATACTGCCCGGCCGATGAGCCCCGCCTCGCCGGCGCCGCCGCGGGACCGCAAGGTCTGCGTCGTGATGCCGGCGTACAACGCCGAAAGGACGCTCGAGCGCACGGTCGGCGACCTGCCGCGTGACTGGGTCGATGACGTCGTCCTGGTCGACGACGCGAGCCGCGATCGCACCGTCGAGATCGCCCGCGCGCTGGGTCTCCACACGGTCGTCCATCCGCGCAACCGCGGCTACGGCGGCAACCAGAAGACCTGCTACCGCGAGGCGCTGGCGCGCGGCGGCGGCATCGTCGTCATGGTCCACCCCGACCACCAGTACGACCCCGCGTACATCCCGCAGCTCGTGCAGCCGCTCCTCGCGGGCGAGTGCGACGCCGTCTTCGGCAGCCGCATGCTCGGTGGCCGCCCGCTCGAAGGCGGCATGCCGAAGTGGAAGTACCTGGCGAACCTCTTCCTGACCGCCGCCGCCAACGCCACCTTCTACGTCTATCTCTCGGAGTACCACTCCGGGCTGCGCGCCTACAGCCGCCGCTACCTCGAGGCGGTGGACCTCGAAGCCAACTCCGACGACTTCGTGTTCGACACGCAGATCATCGCGCAGGGGGTGTGGAAGGGGTTGCGCGTGCGCGAGGTCCCGATCGCCACCCGCTACTTCGACGAGGCCTCGCAGATCGGCCTCGCGCGGAGCGTCCGCTACGGCTTCGCGGTCCTCTGGGTGCTCCTGCGCTTCAAGCTGCACAAGAAGGGGCTCTGGCGCTACGGCGTGCTCGCCTGAAACACGACGGCCGGCCAGGTGGCCGGCCGCTCGCGCGCCCCGCGGGAGGGGTCTACTGGAAGTAGCCGGTCACGTCCAGGATCAGGTGCACCGTGCCGTTGCCGGTCACGAAGGCCTGCGCACCGAGGTCCTTGGGGGCGGCGGACAGCGGCACGATCGCGCCGTTCGCCAGTGCCGGCTCCCCCGGGACGAAGTTGAGTGTCGAGACCCCGGGCACGAAGCCGATCGCGGGGAAGAGGATCAGATGGCCGGCCCCGCTCGGCTGGGTGATCGTGGCATTCAGGGCGGCGGCCTTCGCGCCGACCGGCACCCCACACACCCCCTGCACGTCGAAGGTGCGCGCAACGTTGCTGGTAAGCGCCGGGCCCTGTCCCGCTTGGCGGGTGTCCCAGAGCCGGCACGGCGTGATGGCGTGGAACTGGAAGGGGCCGGCGGCCGCCACCGGCTCCGGGGCGGAGGCGAGCGCGACTACACCGAGAGCGACGAGGAACAGGTTCCGGGCACGCATGGCGACCTCCTGAGAGTAGCCCCGAGCTTACTCGAAAAAGCCGTTGACGTCGATGATCAAGTGGACGAAGCCGTTGCCAAGCACGAAAGGCGTGGCCGTCAGCTCGTCGGCGGCGGAGAGCGGCTGGAGCGTGTTGTTGGCCCGGGTCTGGCCGGGGCCGAAGTTGATGGCGCTCGTCCCCGAGGGAGCGCACCCCGGTGAGAAGACGACGTGCCCCTGGCCCGTGGGCTGCGTGACGGTGACGTTGAGCGACACCGCCCGGGCGCTGGCCGGGACGCCGCAGACGCCGGTCAGGTCGAAGCTCCGGGAGGCGTTCGAGACCAGTGCCGGGCCGCCGAGCGGGCCCGCGGCGTTGCGGGTGTCCACCGCCCGGCAGGGCGGCAGGGTGAAGAAGCGGAGGTCCGTCTGCGGCGGCGGGCAGGGGCCCAGCGGGTTGCCGCAGGACGTGGTCCCCGGCGCCACGCCGGCACGGCGCTCGTTCTGGTGGAGGAAGGGCCAAGGGGGCGTCGAAGTCCGGTTGATCGGGTTCCAGACGTGAATCACCGTGTCGACGGCCTCGGCCGAGACCGCGATGACCTCGATCTGTGATCCGGCGCCGTTCGTCTCGAGGTCGGTCAGCGCAGCCGAGCCAAGTGGAGCTTGCGTCATGAGGTTCAGCTTGGCCAAGTCGTCGGGAAAGAAGTCGGTCTCCGTGAGCTGCACACCGACGTTCGAGAAGATCGCCACCTCGCGGTTGGTCGGCACCAGGATCTCCGTCGCCGTGTCGGCTCCGAAGGCATCGCCCACGACCGGGTTGAACGCGCTCAGACTGGCGTTGAAGAAGTCCCGCACCACGGTCGAGAAGATTTGCCCGCCGTTGCCGTTGAGCCCATAGACGCGGAAGACGTTACTCGTTTCGGTGTTGTTGCTGGTCACCACCACTTCGAGCGGCGCGTCGCCGTCTAGATTGGCGAGAGCCGGCGAGGTGAAGACCTGGCCGGAGACTCTCACCGGCCAGCCCGCAACGGGGGAGCCGTCGCAGTTCCAGGCGTAGACCAGCTCCGAACCGGCGAAGGGCGTGAAGTTTCCCGTCCCATGGACGATCTCGGGCTGCCCGTCGCCATCGATGTCGCCGATCGCCGGCGAGCTGCTCACCACCTGGTCCGGGATGTCCTTCGGGAAGCCGGGCAGATCCTGACCGTTGGAGTTGAGCACCCACAGTCGTCCGCCGCTGATCTGGTAGCGATCGGAGCCGACGACGATGTCGAGCCTGCCGTCGGCGTCCATGTCGTGGAGAGCCGGCGATGAGAAGACCGTGTCCCCGAGGTCCTTGGGCCAGACCAGCGGGTTGTTCGTCAGGCCGTTCTCGCCGTTGACGACGTGCAGCCGATGGTCCAGGCCGCCGAAGACGACCTCGACGGTGCCGTCGCCGTCCACGTCGCCGATGGCCGGCGTCGTGACGACCGGATCCGACATCCCATCGCCCGGTCCGGGCTGGACGTCGCCGATCGATGCTGTCCACAGGACGTTGCCGTTGCGGTCGAAGGCGCGCACACCGCCGACGCTGAAAGGGTTGAAGTAGCCGAAGCCCACCACGATGTCGAGTGTCCCATTCCCGTTGAGGTCCCCGACCGCAGGGTTCGAGTGGATCGGGCTCGGCAGCGTCTGCGGCCACCCGGCCGCCACTCCCCAGCTCGCCGCGCCATTGCGGCGGATAACGTACAGCTTGCCGTTGAGCAGCCCGTACAGGATGGACTTGAACCCCGGAGTGAGCCCCAGGTCCACCGGCAAGACGTCGCTGCCGGGCGCCCCCTGCCCCGGAATCGTGAGCGGGAAGCCCGGTTTGTACGGCGGCCCATTCTGGGCGGAGGCGAGAGCCGGCGCCAGGAGGAGCCACAGGCCGGCGGCCAGGGCACAGCGGGGTGAGGAAGTCGGGGCAGACATCGAGGGCACGCGGCTTCAACGGGGCCCGCTGCCCCTCGCATTCCCAATCCGCTATTCAAGTCTTTGCTCACAGCCCGCCGCGAAGACCATCACCGAGAGCTCGCGGGTGTCGCCTGACCCGGGCAGGGCCTCGGACGGACGCCAGGTGCGGTCGCTCGCGAGCACCAAGTGGACGATCCGCCCGTTGCCCAGCCGGCTGAGGAAGGGTGTAGCGTCCAGCCGGTGAAGTTGGAGGTCGCTCCGATCGACGGTCAGCGTTCCCAGCGGCGCCGCCCAGCCGCTCCCCTCGTCGACGGCGATGACCTGGACGCGGATAGCGGCGAGCCGGGGATCGGCCTTGCGCAGCTCCTCGATCGGGGCCGCCAGGAGGAAGATGAGGCTGGGGGAGGTCAGCGTGAGCCGCAGCTCGCCACGCCGGCCCATCCAACGGCTTGTCCCCTCCCAGGCGTAGAAGCCGCTCACCACCGTCCCCTTCTGCGGACCGGCACGGAAGTCTGCCAGGCGAACGACGTGTGCGTCGGCGAGCCGGCCGTTCTCGATCGAGAGGTAGGGGAGCGGCTCGCGAATCTCCCTCGCCCAGGCGGCGAGCAGAGGATCGAGGAGCCGTTCGTCCCGCGGTCCGACCTCCGCGGCGCCGAGGCGGAGCCGCCCTCCCGCGCCGTCGCTGAGCACGTGCAGCAGCACCCGCGCCGAGATGCGGCCGTTGTGGACATCGGAGAAGAAGAAGTCGCCGTCGGGAAAGCGGAGCGGCGGGGCGCCGGGCGGCAGGGCGCGCGCCGCCCCTTCGAGGCGGTCGGCGAGCCGCGCGAGGTGCGCGAATCGCCGCTCGTGCGCCGCGTAGACGTCAAAGGGGATGCGCCGCAGCATAGCCCGGCGATGGAGGGCGAGCTGGGCGCCGAGGGCGATCAGGAGGAGCACGGCGAGTGCCGCCCGCGTGCGCCGCGGCCAGACCACCAAGCGCTGCGCCAGGGACGCGGCGACCGCCCCCGCCAACAGGGCGAGGGGGATGAGCAGGGGGAAGTAGTAACGGTCCGCCTCGTACAGCTCCCAGTAGCTCGTGCGAAAGCGCCCGAGACCGACGAGCGCCACCCATCCCAGCGGCCCGAGAGCGGAGAGGGCCGCCACGACCACCAGGCGGGGCATGCCGCGGCGCCAGAGCAGGAGCGCGCTCGCGGGAGCGGCCAGCGCGATTCCGAGGAGGCTCGCGAGGACGGCGGTCCGCCCCCCGGGCTCGGAGGCGAGGACCGAGACGCCGGGAAAGAAGAGGCGGAAAGGCGCGCTGAGCAGGAGGAAAACGGCGCGGGGCGCCCCATGGCGCAGGCTGACGGTGACCCGCGGTCCAAAGGTGCTGGTGTAGAGCGTGGAAGCGAGGAGCGAGGCCGCGGCGGCCGCCACCAGGCAGAAGACCGAAAAAGCTCCCACTGACCACCGGCGCGCCGCGCCCTGCCGGCGTTCGTATTCATCGATCATCATGGGCAGGGCGGCGACCGGCGCGAGGGTGCTCTCGGTCAGGACCGCGGCCACGACCGCGACGCTCGCGACGAGGCGGGCACATCGGGCGCCAAGTCGGTCGCGGTACGCGACGGCAGCCGCGGCGCCGGTCAGCAGCGCCATCGCGAACGGCACCGAGGAGCCCGACGGGAACCAGATCCACATCGAGGAGAGGCCGCAGGCGCCGACGTAGAGGATCGCGGCGGCGGCGGCGGCGATCCAGGAGCGGGCGTAGCGCCGCGCCACGAGCCCGAGGAAAAGGCCTGAGGCAGCGTGGGCCGTGAGCACCGCCAGCCGGAATGGTAGGGCCGCGATACCGAAGAGTCGCAGGCTGAGGAGCAGCGCCAAGCGGAAGCCGGCGACGATGTGCTCGCCCTGAGGACGGAACAGGGTCGCCCAGAGCCCCTGCTCGCCGGCGAAGAGGTCCCCCGCCTGGTTGATGTAGTCGATGTCGTCGTACGCCCAGGAATTGCCGAGCGTGGGGAAGTAAAGGAGCAGCGCGAGCGCGAAGCAGGCGGCGAAGAGCACGGCCGCGTACAGCGTCGGGGGACGTCCTGCTGTGCCCCGAAGGGGCGTCTCCCGCTGGCTCGCCGCCATGGAGAATCGATGCTAGCAGCTGGTCGGCGCGTATATGATCCAATCCTTCTTTCGGCCCTCGCGATGGATGGACCGCCGGGGACACGACCGCGAGCCGGCATGGGCGAACGACAGGTCTGGAACGAGCACTGGCAAAAGCTCCAGAGGGGGGAGTCCATCCTCTTCGGCGTCCTCGCCTCGCTTGTTCGCAGGGCCGTCCTCCGCCCGGCCGTCCGCCATTACACGGAGCGCTACTTCCCGTCCGAAGGGGTTTTCGTCGAGATGGGGTGCGGCACCGCCCAGGCCTCGACGACGATCCGCCCCGGCGACCGACTCCTGGTGGGCCTGGACTTTTCGCTGCCTGTCCTGCTGGACGCACGTCGGAGCACGGCACCCCACCGGTACCTCCTCGGCGGTGACATCCGGGAGCTGCCGTTCCGAGACAATGCGCTCTCCGGGATCTGGAACCTCGGAGTGATGGAGCACTTCCCGTCGGAGGATGGGCGGGCGATCCTACGGGAGTTCCTGCGCGTGCTCCGGCCCGGGGCGACCGCGGTCCTCTTCTGGCCCCCATCCTTCAGCTCCTCCCGCTGGGTGTTGGCGCCCATCGAAGCGGTCCGCAGCAGGCTGCGCGGACGCCCGTTCCGCTTCTTCCCCGACGAGGTGAACCGGTTACGCTCGCGCCGGCACGGGCAGCAGACCCTGCGTGAGGGGGGTTTCGAGCCACGCGCGGTCAAATTCACGCCGCGCGACGCCCTCATCCACCTCGTCGCGGTGGGGAAGAAGCCGGCGGCGTGAAGAAGCTCTCCGTCGTCATCGCCGCCTACGACGAGGAGGAGAACATCGAGGCGCTGGCGCGCCGCCTCCACGCGACGGTCGGCGCTCTCCCAGATCTCGCCTGGGAGGTGGTCTACATCGTCGAAGGACGGGACCGCACGCGGGCGGTCCTGCAAGGCCTGGCGGCGGAGCTGGGCCACCTTCGGATCCTGTATCGGGAGGAGCCGAGCGGCCTCGGCAACGCCTTCCGGCGCGGCTTCGCCGCCGTCGCGATGGACGCCGACCTCGTCGTCACCCTCGACGCCGACCTCAACCATCAGCCGGAGGAGATTCCTCGCCTCGTGGCGTCGCTCGAGCGGCAGGGCGCCGACATCCTCGTGGGCTCACGCTTCCTCGCCGGCAGCACGGTCGTTGGTACGCCGGTTTGGAAGCGCTTTCTCTCGGGAGTGATGAGCTCCCTCATGCGACTCCTCTACGGCGTACGCGTGCACGACAAAACATCCGGCTTCCGCGTCTACCGCGCCGAGGCGTTACGCGCAATTCACTTCGACAACTCGAACTTCGCCTTCCTCCCCGAGATGCTGATCCGCGCCCATCAGGCGGGTTACCTCATCGTCGAGGAGCCGATCGAGTTCATTTTCCGCCGCCGCGGCGCCTCGAAGCTGCGCTTCTGGCCGACGAGCATCAGCTACCTCAAACTGCTGCGCACCCGCTTCGACCGTTGGAGCGTCGCGGTGCTCGCCCTCTTGGGCCTCGGCGTGGGGGTGCGGGTGCTCGCGCTCCTGGCCCCACTGGGCACCTCGCGCGCTGCGCTCGCCCTCATTCCGGTGATCCACGGCACCCTCCTGCTCGTTTCGGCCTACCTCTTCTTCCGGCTGGCGCTGGGGCGGCGGCAGGCGTGCCTTTCCCTCGGAGCGCTCGCGATCCCGCCGCCGGCCGTGCTCTTCTGGACCTCGATGCCGAACCGCCGCTCTGCCCTTCTGCTCTGCTCCGCCCTGGTCCTCTGTTGCGTCGCCTGGCTCGCCTGGCGTCGCGGCGGGCTCCTGCGGCGCTGCGCTTTCCCGGCCCTCTTCGCCGTGGGGCTAGCGGTCGGCGCCGCACCGTGGATCGCCTTTGATCTCGCGGGGTCCCTCGAGCCACGGACGCCGCCGGACGCCGTCGGCACGGTCACCCGTCTCCTCCATCCAGTGGTGCTCGCGATCTACGCCGGCGCGGCGCTCCTCTTCCTCGCCGCACCCCTGCTGCGCAGGCGCTGGCCGATCTTCCCGCAGTGGCGGCCCGGAGCCTGGGTACTCCTGCTCGGCATCGTGCTGGCGGTGGCGGCGCTCAACCTCGCCTCTGGAGCGGGGCTGTCCCGGGGGTTATCCCCCCCCGATCTGCTCCCCCTCGTTCTCGTCGGGCCCGCGCTCCTTGCGCTCTTCATCGAGGCCGTGTGGCAGCGGAGCCCGCCCGCAGGCTTGGCCTCCGGCGCCGCCGTTCTCGCCTTCAATCTGACCGGCTACTCCTGGCCTTGAACGAACTCCCGATCGCCGACCGCAACCCCCCCTTCGCCAGAGACCGCTGGCGCCGCGCCGCGGTCGCGGTGTTCGTGCTCGGCCTCGGCATGCGGCTGGCCGCCGAGTACCCGGTGCACAAGTACCCGGCGGACGGCGACGCGCTCGGTACCGGGCTGTGCATTCAGAGCGTCCTGCACGGCGAGACGCCCATCTTCCAGCACCCGGGACGGGTCGGCTCTCTCGAGTGCCACCTTGGCGCGCCGCTCCTTCTGCTCGCCGGCGCCTCCTCGCGCGCCGCGCTCGCGGCGGTGCCGGTGCTCGTCGGGACCCTGTTCCTGATCTTCTACTACCGGTGGGCGCGTCTGGTGCTCGGAAGGCCTCTCGCGGTCATCGCCCTGCTCTGGCTCGCTCTCCCGGGCCCGGCGGTTCTCTTCTGGACCTACATGCCGAACTCCTACGGCACGTTGCTGCTGCTGTGTGCCGGCATCCTGTGGCTCGGCGCGAGAGTCCGGCCGGACGACGGTCCCGGCGCGGGGCTCGCGCTCGGCATCGCCGTCGGGCTCGGCCTCTGGCATTCGGTACTGACCCTGCCGTGCTCGGTACCGGCCGTCGCGGAGGCGGTCGTGCGACGCCGCCCGCCGCCGCGCTGGCTCGCAGCGCTCTTCGCCGGCGTGGCAGCCGGGGCCGTGCCGCTGCTGGCGTTCCACCTGCGTTATCGGCTGCCGATGTTCGCCGGCAACTTCGGTGCGGAGCCGATCACGGGGGGCGCAGCGTTCCTCGACAACTTGGCCTACCTGCTTCGCGTCCAGCTTCCGGAGCTCGTCGCCTCCACCGATCCGGAGGGGGGGATCATCCCGGCCGGCCGGATCTCCATCTGGCTGCGCTGGCCGGTGCTGGCGATTCACGCCGCCGCTCTGCTGGCGCTCGTGTCGCTGCCGCTCCGGCGCGCCGGCCGTCCGGAGGGCGTGCGGGTCCGGGTCCTCTGGCCCGTCGCGGCGGGAGTCTTGCTGGCAACCGCGGCTGCTTACACGCTCTCCAGCGCGGGATCGCTGCGCGGGATCAACGTGCGCTACGTGCTGCCGCTCTATTTGGTCGTGCCGGTGGCGCTGGCGCTGCTCCTCGCCTGGGTGGGTTCCCGCAAGCGCGCCGCCGCTCTCGTCCTCGCCGCGATCGTGCTCGTCTTCAATCTAGCGAGCTACCGCTGGCCGCACCACCCGCGACGGCAGCACCTCCGCGCCCAGGCCCGATCCGACGCGGCCCTGGTCAAGGAGCTCGTCGGCCGTGACGTCGCGGTGCTCCTGGGCAGCCACTGGACGGTCCTCCCGATCGCCTTTCTCTCCGGGGAGCGGGTGATGGTCGTACCCTGCGAGCAGGTGATCGACCGCGAGGTCTACCTGCGGCGGCTCGGCCCAGCACCCTACCGCTGGGCCGTCGCCGGAGGCTGGGAGGGTGCACCCGCACTGGCGGCGTGGCTCGGCCGCATGCGCGCACCGCCGGAGATCGAGCGGGTAGGGAGCTATGCCGTCGGATTCCCGGCGCGACCGCTGCGTCGCCTCGAGGAGGTGCGCCGAGTCCTGGCGGAGTGTCCGGTGCCAGCGCCCGGGCCGTGACCGCCGATACCGAGAGCACCGGGCCTGATACGCTGCGCCTTCGCGTGAAGGCCGGACCTGCTCCCGCTGAGCTCAAGCTCTCCGTCATCGTCCCGGTCTACAACGAACGCTTCCTCGTCGGAGAGCTGGTCGAGCGCGTCCTGGCGGTCGAGGCGCCGGGCGTGCGCGAGCTCGAGCTGCTGCTCGTCGACGACGGCTCGACCGACGGCAGTCTCGAGGTGCTCCGCCGCCTCGCCGTCGCGCACCCGGAGCGCGTGCGGCTGCTGGAGCAGGGGCGCAACCAGGGCAAGGGGAGCGCCATCCGCCGCGGCATCGCCCAGGCGACCGGCGACCTGATCCTCTTCCAGGACGCCGACCTCGAGTACGACCCGCGCGACTACGCCCGGCTGGTGCGGCCGTTCCTCGAGGACGGCGCCGACGTCGTCTACGGCTCGCGCTTCCTGCCGAGCGAGCGGCGGCGCGTCCTCTACCACCGCCACGCCCTCGGCAACAAGCTGTTGACGGCCTTCAGCAACTGGGCCACCGACCTCAACCTCACCGACATGGAGACCTGCTACAAGATGTTCCGGGCGCCGCTGCTGAAGTCGATCCCGATCCGCTCGAACGACTTCGCGATGGAGCCCGAGATCACCGCCAAGATCGCCAAGCGCGAGGTGCGCATCTTCGAGGTGCCGATCAGCTACCTCGGCCGCACCTACCGCGAGGGCAAGAAGATCGGCTGGCGCGACGGCTTCAAGGCGGTGCGCGCCATCCTCAAGTACAAGCTCGTCGACGACCTCTACGCCGAGGACGAGTACGGCTCGCACATCCTGCACAGCCTCGAGCGGGCCCAGCGCTTCAACCGCTGGATGGCGGAGTCGATCGCGCCGCACGTCGGGGCCCGGGTGCTGGAGATCGGCGCCGGCATCGGCAACATCACCGCCTGGCTGCTGCCGCGCGACCTCTACCTGGCGACCGACATCAACCCGCACTACCTCGCCTATCTCCGCAACCTGGCGCTGGGGAAGCCCTACCTCGACGTGGCGCGGATGAACCTCCAGGAGCCGAGCGACTTCGCGCCGTGGCAGGGCGCCTTCGACACCGTGATCTGCCTCAACGTCCTCGAGCACGTGCGCGACCCGCTGCTCGCGCTCCGCCACATGCACGGCGCGCTGGCGCCGGGCGGACGGCTCGTCCTCTACGTCCCCGCCGGGCAGCGGCTCTTCTCGAGCCTGGACGAGGTGCTCGGGCACCGCACACGCTACGACCGCGCGATGCTCGAGCGCGAGCTGGAGGCGACGGGCTTCCGCCTCCAGGAGGTGCGCGACTTCAACCGCGCCGGCGTGCCCGGCTGGTGGCTCAACGGCAGGGTGCTCCGGCGCCGTCGCTTCAGCAAGGTGCAGCTCAAGCTGTTCAACATGCTCGTCCCCCTCATCCGCCGCGCCGACCGGGTGCTGCCCTGGCAAGGGTTGGGGATGGTCGCCGTGGCGCAGCGGGCGTAAACACAGGACCAATCCACGTAGAAGGGCGAATTACCCGGGCGCGAGGAGATTCTCCAGGAGGGCGGCGACGCCTTCGGCGCCGGCCGCCAGCGGCAGCAGGTGGCCGCTCCCCTCCGCGCGGATGCGCTCGCCGAGGGCTCCGAGGTCGTAGGCGGCGACCGGCACTCCCGCGGCGTGACACTCGGAGAGGGTGAAACCGTAGGACTCGGGGACGATCGAGAGGAGCAGCGCGAGGTCCACCCGGTCGCGCGCTAGGAGGCGCGGCAGCGAACCGCTCCGGTAGTAGCCGCGGACGCGCACTCGCGGCAGCCGCCGCAGGTGGGCGAGGATCGCAGCGTCGCCGCCGCCGTAGACGCTCCAGCGGAGATCCGTCGCTCCCGCGAGCCGCCGCACCACCTCCTCGAACACCAGCGCCCCCTTGTGCGGCAGGACGCTGCCGACGAAGGCGACGTGGCGGGGCGGCACGAGCGGGACGTGCCGTTCGGGTACGCCGGCGAACGCCATCACGGGCTTCACGACCTGTTGGCGCTCCCGCGGCAGCGAGGGGAAAAGATCCAGGTAGGTGGAACGCAGGAACGCCGACGGGTAGGTGATGGTCTCCGCCGCCGCCAGCAGCTCCGCCGCGAGCGCGCGCCGTCCCTCCTGCCAGCCGACCTCCACCTGCCAGTCTTCTTGCAGACAGCGGGCGCAGCGGAGGGAGTCGCGCGAGTAGTGGCAGAAGGCGAGCGGAGGGACCTCCAGCAGGTGCGGGCGCGGGCAGAAGGGGGCGAAGTCGTGGAGCGCGAGGGTGAGCCGGAGGCCGCGGCGGGCCAGCGTCAGCAACGAGCCGAGCGGCAGCCCCGCGAGTCCTTCCACGTGCAGCCGTTCGGCGCCCGAGGCGTCGACGCCGCCGATCGCCGCCTCCTCCAGGACCGGGTCTTCCAGCGCCGTCAGGTCGCGGGACCAAGGTCTCAGGTAGAGGAGCGCCGTCCGCTCGCTGCCGGCGGTGAGCTCCAGCCGGTACCCGCCGCGGTCGGGGTAGAGGAGGGCGGTGCTCCGCTCGCGCGCCTCGGCCTCGAGGCGCCGCAGGAGCTGCGTCTGGACGCCGCCGAGCCAGGGGGACGGGGGCGATCCGATGAGGTTCAGCTCCTCCGCGCGGAACCCCGCCGGAGCCGACCGCCGCGCCGTGAACGAGCGCCGCCGCCGCGCCTCCGCGAGGCGGTCGAGCGCCCGGTCGCGAACGGCGAGCGCGCCTTCGCCGCGCAGCACCCGCACGGTGGTGGCGAGCCCCGTCATCGCCCGCCTACCGGGGCCTCTTCCTGCCCGCCAGCACCCGCTCGTAGACCTCCTCGACCTCTTCGGCGTGCTCGTCCATCCCCTTGACCCGCGGCAGGCGGCTCCGCCAGGCCGCGAGGAGCCCCGGCTCGGCGAGCAGCCGCTCCACCCAGGCGCGCAGCTCCTCCGGCCGCTCGGCGTCGAAGTGCGCGCCCGCCCCGCCGCCGTCGGCGAACAGCTCGGCGAGGGCGCCGCGGCGGCTGGCCAGCACCGGCACCCCGTGGTGGAAGGCCTCGCGCGCCACCAGCCCGAACGACTCGAGGCCGAGCGAGGGGACGACCAGCACGTCGATGCCGGCGAAGACCGCCGGCTTCTCGTCCTCGGAGAAGCGCGCGCGAAGCTCGACGGCGCCGCCCCCGAGCGCCTCGACCTCGGCGGCATAGGCGGGGTCGGCGGAGCGGTCCCCCCAGATCGTGAGCCGGGCGCGCGCGGGGTCCACGCCGCGGAAGGCGGCGGCCGCGACGTGCGCTCCCTTGTGCGGCATGAGCGAGCCGATGAGGCCGAAGTGGAGCGGGGCGCCGGGCTCCTGCGGCGGGCGCGGCGCCGGCGGCGGCGTGTCGACGCCGTAGGGGACGACGTGCACCGCGTCACCGGGGCGGAGGAGGCCGAGCGCCCGGTAGCTGTCGTGGATGGCGCGCGAGCCCATCAGCCAGGCGTCGGCGGCGCGCAGCGCGCGCCGCCCGGCGCGGCCGCGCGCGGCGTAGAGCAGGCGGTTCCAGAGCGCGGCCGGGGGCAGGCGGGTGAGCGGCAGGCAGGCGGAGCACTTGCCGAGCCCCGGCCCGCTGCAGGGGCGTCGCCGCCAGTCGAGGAGGTTGGTGCGCGCGCAGGGGGTCCACCAGTCCTGCACCTGGTAGAGGAGCGGCAGGCGCCGGCGCGCGGCCTCGCGGACGAGCGAGAACGCGTGCCCGGCGAGGTGATGGACGTGGACCAGCTCGGGCCGCTCGCCGTCGAGGAAGCGCGCGAAGTCACGGGCCGAGCGGCGGTCGTGCAGCGCGTTGCGCGACAGCGGATCGCGCTGCGTGAAGTCGTTCGCGATCAGCCGGACGCGGGCGCCGCCGTCGATCAGCTCGAGCGCCTCGCCGTGCTCCCGCCCGGAGCCGCCATGGCGCGCGTACACCGCCACCTCCCGCCGCTCCGCCTGCCGCAGGACGAGGCCGCGGGCGTAGGTCTCGGTGCCGGCCCGGCTCCAGGGCGGCCAGCCGTGGACGAGGTGGACGACC
>DASUNQ010000296.1:0-3330 GCA_036277075.1 Thermoanaerobaculia bacterium | reverse complement strand
GGCGGCCGGCGCGCCGGTGGCCCATCCCGCCGGCTTCGCGCCGGATCCGGAGCTAGGGATCGCGCCGGCCGGGGGCGCGACGTCTCCGCCCCGGCTGACGCTGGTCACCAGCCTCGCCGCCGGCGGCGCCGCCTCCTGGCTGCTGCTGGCGTCGTAGACTCCCGCTACGTGAGCGCCGCCCGGGTGGCCGCCGCGATCCCGGCCTACAACGCCGCGCCGAGCGTCGCGGAGGTGGTGCGCACGACGCGCGCCGTGCTCCCCGACGTGCTGGTGGTGGACGACGGGTCGCGCGACGCCACCGCCGAGGTGGCCGCAGCCGCCGGCGCCCGCGTCCTTGTGCAGCCCGAGAACCGGGGGAAGGGCGCCGCCCTCGCCCTCGCCTTCCGCACCCTCTTCGCCGAGGGCTACGACGGCGTCGTCACCCTCGACGCCGACGGCCAGCACCTCGCCGCGGAGATCCCCAAGCTCCTCGACGCCGCGCGCGCGGGAGGCGACCTCGTGCTCGGGGTCCGCGATCACCTGTTCGCCGAGATGAGCCCGTTGCGGCGGGCGAGCAACCGCCTCTCCTCGCGCGCCATCTCGTTCGCCGCCGGCCAGCCGCTCCAAGATATCCAGACCGGCTTCCGCTACTACTCGCGGCCGCTGCTCGAGACGGTCGGCATGCCGGAGGCGCGCTTCGAGGCCGAGAGCGCGGTGGTGGTGCGCGCGGCGCGGAGCGGCTTCCGCGTCGTCTGCGTGCCGGTGCGCCTGGGCTTCGCCGACGGTCGGACGTCGAGCCACTACCGGCCCCTGCTCGACTCGCTGCGCATCGCCGGCGCGGTGACAAGCGCCCGCTTCCGGCGGCGGCGGTGACCGGCGCATGAACGGCGAGGCGGTGCTGGTGACCGGCGGCAGCCGCGGCATCGGACGGGCGATCGTCGAGGCGCTGGTCGCCGAAGGCGAGATCGTCGCCTTCACTTGGCGCTCGC
Source organism: Thermoanaerobaculia bacterium (assembly GCA_036277075.1). Taxonomy (GTDB): domain Bacteria; phylum Acidobacteriota; class Thermoanaerobaculia; order Multivoradales; family UBA5704; genus DASUNQ01. Next base: position 2,362 of record DASUNQ010000296.1, on the reverse strand, counting down.
ACGAGGAGGCGGCGCGCGAGGTCGAAGAGGCCGCCGGCGGCCGCGCCCGCGCCTTCCGGCTCGACCTCGCCGACCGCGAGCGGCCGGACGAGCTGGTGCGCGAAGTGGAGGAGACGGTGGGCCCGCTCGCCGGGCTGGTGAACAACGCCGGTGAGCGCCGCGAGGCGCTCCTCGCCCTGACCTCCGACGCCGACTGGGAGGCCGTGCTCGAGGCCAACCTCTCCGGCCTTTTCCGCTGCTGCCGCGCGGCGCTCCGCGGCATGATCGTGCGGCGCCGCGGCGCGATCGTCAACGTCGCCTCGCTCTCGGCGCTGCGCGGCGTCGCCGGACAGACCGCCTACGCCGCCGCCAAGGCCGGCGTGCTGGGCATGACGCGGGCGCTGGCGCGCGAGGTTGGGCGGCGCAACGTCCGCGTCAACGCCGTGGTGCCCGGTTTCGTCGCCACCGAGATGACCGCCGGCGTGGCGCCCGAGAAGGTGGCGCTGCTGCGGGCCGCGGAATGCCTGCCGCAAGGCACGACGCCGGCAGCGATTGCGGCCGCCGTCTGCTTCCTCCTCTCCGACCGCGCCGCCGCGATCACCGGCCAGGCCCTGGTGGTGGACTCCGGGGCCTCGGCCTAGCGGCGCGCGCGCATGCCCCTCGCATCGCTCATCGCCCGCCGGCCCGGGCGAGTGCTGGCCGTCGGCCTCGCCCTGACGCTCGGCGCGCTGGCGGTCGCCGCGGGGCGGCTGCGGATCGAGACCGACCTGGCCGCCCTCCTGCCGCGCGACGCGCCGGCCGCGGCCGACTACCGCGCCTTCCTCGCGTCCTTCGGCGGCTACGAGAAGGTGTTCGTCGTGGTGCGGCCGGGCAGCTCGGAGGCGGATGCCGGCACCCTGATCGCCGCCGCCGACCGCCTGGCCGAGCTGCTGGCGGCGAGCCCGGAGGTGGCGGCGGCCCGCTCCGGCCTCAGTGCCGAGGACCAGGCCTTCTTCTTCGGCCACGTCGCGCCGCGCGCGCTGCTCCTCGCCGACCTGCCGGCCGCCGAGGTGCGGCGCCGGCTCGAGCCGGCGGCGTTGCGCGCGCGGGCGGCGGAGCTGCGCCGCCTCCTCACCAGCCCCCTCGGCGCGGCCGCCTCGGAGCTGCTCGCCGCCGACCCGCTCGGCTTCGCCGAGGGGCTCTTGGCCAGCGTCGATGCCGGCCTGCCGCTCGACCCCCTGTCCGGCGGCTTCCTCTCGCCGGCGCGCGACGCGGCGCTCGTCGTCCTGACGCCGGCGCGGGCGGAGATCGACCCCGAGGGGGGCCGAGCGCTCGCCGCCGCGATCGCCGCCGCGGCGCGCCGCGTCCGGCGCGAGCTCGACGCTCCCCTGCGCGTCGATGCCGCCGGCGGGCCGCTCTACGCGGCGCAGGACGAGGCGATCCTGCGAAGCGACCTCTCGCGCACCCTCGGCGCCTCGACGGGTGGCGTCGGCCTGGCGCTCCTCGCGGGCTTCGAGGGCGTGGTGGTCCCGGGCGCCATCCTCGTCGCGGTCGCGACCGGCCTCGTCTGGACGGGCGCTTTCGCCGCGCTCGCGCTGGGGGGCCTGACCGGCGTGGGGCTCGGCTTCACCGTCGCGCTCGTCGGCCTCGGCGTCGAGTACGGCGTCCACGGCGGCGCCCGTTTCCAGGCGGCGCGCCTGGCCGGCGCCGCGCCGGCGGAGGCGCTGGGGCGCGCCTTCGCCGAGGCTGGTCCGGGGGTGGTCTCCTCGGCGCTCACCACCGCCGTGGCGCTCGCCGCGCTCGCGCTCTCGCACTTCCGGCCGCTGCGCGAGATGGGGGTGGTGCTCACCGCCGGCGTGCTGGCGACGCTGGCGACGACCGCCACCCTCGGCGCCGCGGCGCTCGTCCTCCGGCGCCGGCCCGCGGTGTCGGGCCGCGCGCCGGGCCTCTGGCGCGCCCGCGCCCAGCCCGTCGTCGAGGCTCTCGTCGGCCTCTCCGCGCGCCGTCCGGTCCAGGTGCTCGCCGCGGCCCTGGCGCTCTCCGCCGTGGCGGCGGCCGGGCTCGCGCGCCTCGACCTCGACGCCGACCTCCGCGCCCTCCGCCCCGCCGACCACCCCGCGCTGGCGGTCGAGAGGCTGCTCGTCGAGCGCTTCGGCCTCGGCCTCGACACCGCGACCGTCGTGGTGCGCGGCGGCGACCTCGGCGAGGCCCTGACGCGGGCGGCGCGAGCGCGGCGCGCTCTGGAGGCGGCGCTGGGGCCCGGCGCGCAGATCTCCTCCCCCTCCGACTGGCTGGCCGCCGGGGCGGCGCGCGACGCTCGGCTGCGCGAGCTGGCGGCGCTGCCGCTGGCGCGCGCGGCGGACGATCTCGAGCGCGAGCTGGGGGCGGCGGGCCTCAACCCGAG
>DASUNQ010000295.1:0-3803 GCA_036277075.1 Thermoanaerobaculia bacterium | reverse complement strand
AGCTTCTCGGCGGCGGCGAGGTCGCCGCGCGCGATCGCCTCCGCCGCCGGCGCGCCGCCGTTGCCGAAGGCCGGCAGCGCCGTGGCGCCGAGGCCGACCGCCGCCGTGCCCGCCAGGAAGCGGCGGCGGTCGAGCCGGAGGCGGCCCGCGGCCTCGTCCGGATTGGGCATGCGCGCGGGATTGTAGTGAAACCCGCGGCGCCCGCCGCTCGTCTAGACTGGGGGAGGACCCGACGATGAACCGCGACACGAGGATTCTGCCATTCCTGGCGCTGGCGCTGGCCCTCGCCGCGCCGGCGGCCGCCGCCGCCGCGAGCGGCGCGAGCCCCGCCGGCCGCTGGATCCACCTCCGCGTCGACGAGGCGGACGACGGCGCCCAGGTGCGGATCAACCTGCCCCTGGCCCTCGTGGCGCGGGTGGCGGAGATGGTGCCCGCCAGCGCGCGGCACTCGGGGCGGCTGGTGGTCGGGGACGAAGAGCTCACCGCCGCGGAGCTGCGCGCCATCTGGCGCTCGCTCGCTCCCGGGGCGAACGCGCGCCGGATCCCGGTCGACGACCCCGACGACACGGTCTGGGCCTGGCGGCACGGCGGCGAGCTGCATCTGCGGGTGCGCCACGAGGGCTGGCGCTACGGCGACGGCCCGGAGGACGTCCACGTCCGGGTGCCGGCGCCGGTCGTCGAGGCGCTGCTCTCGGGCGACGGCGAGGGGCTGGACATCGCCGCCGCCTTCGCCGCTCTGGCAAGGCACGGCGCCGGTGAGCTGGTCGCGGCGTCGGAGGACGGCGACCGGGTACGGATCTGGGTCGACCACGCGCCCGAGGCGCGGTGAGGGAGAGACGATGAGCACCGGAGCGAAGTTCGTCCTCGTCGTGTTCGTGCTGACGATGGTGCTGTTCGTCGGCTCGGGGGTGCTCCTCGCCGCGGCGGTGGCGCGCGCCGGGCTGATCCACGTGCGCGTCGAGTCCTCGGGCCCCGACGGCAGCGTCGACCTCGACCTGCCGCTGCCGGCGGGCCTCGTCTCGCTGGCGCTCCTCGGCGCCCGCCTCGCGCCGGACCTCGACTGCGACATCGACGGCGTCGCCTGCGACCTCGACGACTGGGGGCCGGCCGCGGCCGCCGCCCTCGACGAGCTGGCGGCGGCGCCCGACATGGTGCTGGTGGACGTCCGCGACCGCGGCGAGCGGGTGTGGATCGCCAAGCGCGGCGACGCGCTCGAGGTCCAGGTCGAAGGGCGCGGCGGCGACGTCGAGGTCACCCTCCCGGCCAAGCTCCTGCCGCAGATCGCCGAGGTGCTCGACTGAGCACGGCCACGACACCACCGGCCCTGCTCGCGAGCGAGCCGCTCTACGCGGCGCGCTTCACGATCACCGGCATCCACGACTACGGCTACTCGCTGGAGGCGCTGTTCTCGGGCACGGCGCCGCCGCCGCCCGGGGGCGCCCGCTTCGACGTGGCTTTCCAGGGCCCGATCGAGGGCGCGCGTCTGCGCGGCACCGCATCCGGCGTCGATTACGCCCGCGTGCGGGGAGACGGCCGCATGGACCTTCACATCCACGCGCGGATCGCGACCGGGGACGGTGCCGCCGTGTCCCTGTCCGGCGGCGGCGTCGCGGTCCCGGATCCCGCGAGCGGCCTCCTCCGGCTCTACCTCACCGTCACTCTCCACAGCTCCGACGCCCGCTACGCCTGGCTGAACGGTCTCCCCGTCTGGACGACCGGCACCGCCGATCTCGCCCGCGCCGAGATGCAGGTCGCCGGCCACGCTCCCCCGCCGGGCTAGGGCGCCAGCCGCTCGATCGTCCAGCCGTCGCCGGCGCGGCGGTAGAGGAAGCGGTCGTGGAGGCGGCTGGGGCGGCCCTGCCAGAGCTCGACCTCGCGCGGGATCACCCGGTAGCCGCCCCACCAGTCCGGCAGTGGGACCTCGTCGCCGAGCTTCTCCGCCAGGGCCAGCATCTCGCGCTCGAGCTCCTCGCGGCCCGCCAGCGTGCGGCTCTGCCGTGACGCCCAGGCCCCGAGCCGCGCTCCCAGCGGGCGCGTCGCGAAGTAGGCCGCGGACTCCTGGCGCGAGGTGCGCGCCACGCTGCCGGCGATGCGCACCTGCCGGTTGAGCGCTCCCCAGTAGAAAACCAGCGCCGCCTCGGGGTTCTCGGCCAGCTCGCGCGCCTTGCGGCTGTCGTGGTTGGTGAAGAAGACGAAGCCGCGGGCGTCGTAGCCCTTGAGCAGGACGACGCGCGCCGACGGGCGGCCCTGCGCGCCGGCGGTGGCCAGGGTCATCGCCGTGGGATCGGGCACCCCGCCGGCGACCGCCTGCTCGAACCAGATGCGGAACTGCTCGATCGGGTCGGCCGCCAGGTCGGAGGCCTCCAGACCGTGCCCCTCGAACTCGCGGCGCAGGTCGGCGAGGTTCATCGGATCGGCGATTGTAGTGGGGTTCGGGCATCGGTAGCCGCCTCCCCGCACTTGTTCCCGTTTGGCGGAGAAAAGCTTGTACTTCAACGGGTTGTTCGCTCTTGACCGGCATTGACTTACGCCTCTTCACCGCCCTATCGTGACCGGCGGGAGGAGCGTGATGAGCGAGCCGCTGCGGAAGCCGCTGTCCCTGGTCGCCGCCGACCACCCGCTGCGCGGCGCGATCCGCAGCGGCGCCGAGCTGGTGCGGGCGCGGCGGGAGGCCGGCGAGGAGCCGCCGCTCGCGACCGCGGTGCCGGCGCTCGATCGCCTCCTCGGCGGCGGGCTGCCGCGCGGGCGGCTGGTCGAGCTGCTCGGCGGGCCGAGCGGCGGGCGCTTCTCGCTCGTCCTCGCCGCGCTGGCCGCCGCGACCGCCGTCGGCGAGGCGGCGGCGCTCGTCGATCTCGGCGACCAGCTCGATCCGCAAGCGGCGGCCGCGGCCGGGGTGGAGCTGCCGCGCCTCCTCTGGCTGCGGCCCGAGCGGACCGCCGACGCCCTGGCGGCGGCGGAGATGGCGGTCGCCGGCGGCTTCCCCCTCGTGGCGCTGGACCTCGGCGTGCCGCCGCTGCGCGGCGGGCGCGGCGCCGAGCCCTTCTGGGTGCGGCTGGCGCGCGCCGCCGAGACACACGGCGCGACGCTCCTGGTCTCGACGCCGTACCGGGTGAGCGGCACGGCGGCGGGCGCGGTGCTGCGGTTGGAGCGCGGCCGCGGCGTCTGGCGCGGCGCCGGGGAGGCGGCGCTGCTCGGCGGGCTCGCCGGAGAGGTGGCGCTCGAGAAGCTGCGCGGAGCGAACCCCGCGGGACGGCGGGAGACGGTCGCGCTGCGGATGGCGGAGGCGATGGAGCCGACCACCGTGCGCAAGGCCGAAGAGGCCCCCGCTCGCACCCGCCGCTTCGCTCAGGACGTGCCCACCTTCGTCGCGGAGCGGCGGGTCGCCGCCGGCGGGCGGAGCTAGCGGATGGAGCCGGACACCCGCGCGCCGCGCCTCGCCTGTCTGGCGGTGCCGCTCTTCGCGCTGGCGGCGCGGCTGCGCAGCGAGCCGGAGCTGGCGCGCGAAGCGCTGGTCGTCGTCGAGGGGAACGGCCAGGCGGCGCAGGTTGCGGCCGCCAGCCGGCCGGCGCGGGAGGCGGGGATCGCCGCCGGGCAGACGCTGCCGCAGGCGCGCGCCCTCTGCCCCAACCTCGTCGCCCGGCCGCGCGACGAGGAGCTCGAGCGCTCGGCGCAGGAGGCGCTGCTCGAGGCCGCCGAGCGCTTCTCGCCGCGCGTCGAGGACGCCGGCGAGGGCGTCGTCTACGTCGATCTCCTCGGGCTCGAGCGCCGCTTCGGCCCGGGCCGCGCCGGCGACGACGAGCTGG
>DASUNQ010000294.1:0-2394 GCA_036277075.1 Thermoanaerobaculia bacterium | reverse complement strand
CACGCCCAGGCGACGCGGACCTGGGTGTCCGGAGTCGGCGACGACGTCAACCCGTGCAGCCGCACGGCGCCGTGCAAGACCTTCGCGGGCGCGATCTCCAAGACCGCGGCCGGCGGCGAGATCAGCGTGCTCGATCCGGGCGGCTTCGGCGCGGTCACGATCACCAAGTCCATTACCATCAACGGCGAAGGGTCGCTCGGCGGTATCCTCGCCTCGCTCGTGAACGGCGTCATCATCAATGCCGCCGCCACCGACACCATCGTCCTCCGCGCTCTGTCCATCAACGGCGCGGGCAACGGCCTGCGCGGCGTGCGCATCCTGAGCGCCAAGGCGGTGCACATCGAGAACTGCGACATCACCGGCTTCCGCGGCTCGCCGGGGCGCGGGGTAGACATCAACCTCTCCTCCGGCTCCTCGACGCAGGTCTTCATCAGCGAATCGACGATCGGCAACAACCTCGCCGCCGGCGTCGCGGTCGTCCCCGCCACCGGCACGCCGGCCGTCAAGGTGCAGATCACCGATTCTGTCCTCGCCAACAACGCCTCCGGCATCTTCGCCGGTGACGGATCGGTGTACACGCTCGCGGACGCGACCCTCAGCGGCAACACGGTCGCCGGCGTCGATGCCGCGGGCACGGGCGTCGTCAACGTCGACGACTCCGTGATCTCGCACAACACGCGCGGCATCACCACCGCCAACACCTCGACCGTCCGTCTCTCCCGCAGCGCGATCACGAACAATCCGACGGCCGGTTTCGCCATCACCGCCGGGACGGTCGGCTCCTTCGGCGACAACTACTTCTCCGGCAACGGCCCCAACGTCGGGGCCCTCTCGCCGCTCATCAAGCAGTAGACCGGTGCTTCTCTAGCGCTCCAGGCAGACCAGGGCCGCGATGAAGCCCGCCTCCGCGTACCAGAGGTCGGGGTCGAAGGTGAGCACCAGGCTCACCAGAGGAACGGGGACCGCAAAGGCGACGAGCGCCAGAAGGCCCAGACCGCGCGCCAGGGCGACGATGGAGGCGTCAAGGACGATCGCGATGGCGCCGCTGACGACCGGCGAGTCGCTCGGCAGCGTGTCATTGGCGACGAGCAGGAGGACGAAGAGCCCGGCCGGCCGGGATACCCGAGAAGCTCGACGATGCCGCGCGCCCGCTCGGCCAGCACCTCCGGCGGCTTGATCTCTGCGCCCACACGCCCGCCGAGGGAATAGCGGCTCCCCAGGAGCACGAGGCAGAGCAGCCCCACGCCGACCCCCGCGAGGCACGCCAACGCCGCCGCGGGCCGCAGCGCTCCCTCGGCTCCGGCGGCGGCCACCATCTCGGGCGAGGGGGTCTCGCCGGCCGCCAGGCCGCCGCGAGCGGGTCGCCCCCCGGCAGGGCCGCCGCGACCTCGATCGCCGAAGTGGGGCGGGCCTGCGGCTCCTTCTCGAGGCAGCGCAGGATCACCCGCTCGACGGCCGCATTGAGGTCCGGGCGCGCGCGCGAGGGCGGCGTCGGCGGCTCCCGGGTGCCGGCGGCGCAGCTCCTCGAACGTGGCGCCGGCAACCGCCGGCTTGCCGGTGAAGAGCTCGTAGAGGACGAGGCCCAACGCGTAGACGTCGCTGCGCGGGCTCAAGTCGCGCCCCGCGAACTGCTCCGGAGCCATGTACTGCGGAGTGCCCGCGAGCTCGCCGCCCGCCGCGTCGGCGGCCGCGGCGGCGAGGCCGAAGTCGGTCAGGCGCACCCGTCCGTCGCCGTCGAGCATGACGTTGGCCGGCTTGAGGTCGCGGTGGAGGACGCCCGGGTCGTGCACCGCCGCGAGGCCGGCGCAGAGCTGGCGGGAGACGTCCAGCGCTTTGTCCTCGGCAGCCGGCCGATCCGCCGCAACAGGGAGGCGAGGTCCTCGCCGTCGACGTACTCCATCGCCAGGTAGGAGCGCCCGCCGGCCTCGCCGACGTCGTAGACCCGGCAGACGTTGGGATGGGAGACCTGCCGCGCCAAGCGGGCAGCGCGTTGCAGCGCGGGCAGAGACTGCCGCTCGGGAGCGCGGTGCCGCAGATGGAGCAGCGGGTCACGTGCGGAGGATCATAAATCTCCGCTCGCCGACTTGGCGCGCGGGGCGTTCAGCCGTCCTCCAGAAAGGTGTATACTCCCGTTCCGTTTTTCCGTTCGACACGTGAGAGAGCAGATCCCCGATCACGGTTTTCGGTCCTTCGGCAGTCTAACTACGGGACCCAGGAGATCAGACATGCGTAGACGATGCGCAGCCCTTTTCATTCCGGCCCTCATGATCGCCGCGGGGGCGCACGCCCAGGCGACGCGGACCTGGGTGTCCGGAGTCGGCGACGACGTCAACCCGTGCAGCCGCACGGCGCCGTGCAAGACCTTCGCGGGCGCGATCTCCAAGACCGCGGCCG
>DASUNQ010000293.1:0-17496 GCA_036277075.1 Thermoanaerobaculia bacterium | reverse complement strand
CGCCGCGCAAGCGACGGTGAATCGGAGAGGGGCGGCTGCGGAACGCATCTCGGACCGTTGCTCGGCCGCAGGGGCGGCACGCGCGGGGACGACGCGCGAGGCTGTCCTTTGGGCGGGACGCATTCTAGCGGGTTCTCGCTGCGCTCGATCCCCCTGCGGTCGCTTGAGCCACCAAGACGTGACCGGCGGCCAAGTCTTGGTCCGCTCAAGGGAGGTAGAGGATTGGACGCGCGTGGCTCCCCGGCGGCCTGCTAGTCTCGCCGCGGGCGATGGCCGCCGACCGCCGCATCCTCCACTGCGACATGGACTGCTTCTACGCGGCGGTCCACGTGCGCGACGACCCGGCGCTGCGCGGCCGGCCGGTGGTCATCGGCGGCCGCCCCGAGACGCGCGGTGTCGTGGCGGCGGCGAGCTACGAGGCCCGCCGCTACGGCATCCACTCGGCGATGCCCTCGGCGCGCGCCGTCAAGCTCTGCCCCGACCTGCTCTTCATCCCTCCCGACTTCCGCCGCTACCACCGCGAGTCGGAAGCGATCTTCGCCCTCTACCGCGAGGTCACGCCGCTCGTCCAGGAGGTGTCGATCGACGAGGCGTACCTCGACGTCACCGGCCGCCTCGGCGCGGCGGGGAGCGCGACGGCGATCGCGCGCGAGCTCCGCCGCCGGGTGGCCGCGGAGCGCGGGCTGACGGTCTCGGTCGGGGTGGCGCCGAATCGGCTGGTGGCGAAGATCGCCTCGGACTTCCAGAAGCCGGACGGCTTGACGGTGGTGCCGCCCGCCAAGGTGCTCGACTTCCTGGCGCCGCTGCCGGTGCGGCGGCTGCACGGCGTCGGACCGGCGACGGAGCGGGCGCTGGCCGAGCTCGGCGCGGCGACGGTGGCCGAGCTGCGGGCGCTCGACGCCGCGGCGCTCGGGGCCCGTTTCGGCAGGCACGGGCAGACGCTCTGGGAGTTCGCGCGCGGGATCGACGAGCGGCCGGTGGTGGTGGAGCGGGAGCGCAAGAGCCTCTCGACCGAGACCACGTACGCGACGGATCTGGTGGGGTTGGCGGCGGTCGAGGCTGAGGTCGCGAGGCTGTCGGCGGACGTGGCCGGCGAGCTGGCGCGGCGGAGCCTCGGCGGCTGCACGCTGACGCTGAAGCTCCGCTACGGCGACTTCACGACGATCACCCGCTCCCGCACCCTCGACCTCCCGACCTGCGACCCCCGCGCCATCGCGGCCTGCGCCAAGGACCTCCTCGCCCGCACCGACGCCGCCACCCGCCCGGTGCGGCTGCTCGGCGTCGGCGCTTCCAACCTGGTGCGCGGCGAGGTCTGGCAGCTCCCGCTGTTCGACCCGTAGCCCCCTCCGGCTCCGTGGAGGGGCGGGCAGAGAGGCAATGGCACAACGCTTGCTGTTTACGGGGGGTACCAGGGCACGGGAGTCCGACGAGAGCAACGAGCAGCCGCCCTGGATATCCGGTGCTAACCGCTCGGCAAGCCGGGCCTTTCATGGAGGACGCCGCCGTGTTGAGATGGGCACTGATCTTCCTGGTCGTCGCGCTGATCGCAGCGGTCCTGGGCTTCGGCGGCATCGCCGGAGGGGCCGCCGAGATCGCCAAGATCCTCTTCTTCCTCTTCCTGGTGATCTTCGTGATCTCTCTGATCATGGGGCTCGTCCGGAGGGCCTGACGCGGCGGCGCCCTCCGGCCGCGGCGCCGGGCCCCCCGGCCTACCGCGCGCCGCCGGAGGGCGCCATCGCACCTCGCCCTGTCCGCTCGTCAAACCCGCCGCCCAGGACCCCCGTGCTCCAGCCCGTCGTCCCCCAGCCGCCGGAGAAGCCGCGGCCCAACATCCAGCGCCTGCGCGACCTCTTCCAGGGGCCGTTCCAGGTGCGCTCGATGGCCCTCGTCGGCCTGCTCGTCCTCGCCTCTCTCTACACCCTCTACTTCGCCCGCGCCTTCGTCCTCCCGGTCATCCTGGCGCTGCTGCTGAGCTTCGTCCTGCAGCCGCTGGTCCGCGGGCTCAAGAAGCTGCGCATCCCCGAAGGGCTCGGGGCCCTGGTCGTGCTCCTCGCGCTGGTCGGCCTCTTGGCCTTCGCGGCCTACGAGCTGGCGGGGCCGGCGCTCGAGTGGCTGGACCGCGCACCCGGGAGCATGCGCCGCCTCGAGGCCAAGCTGCGCGAGCTCAAGGCGCCGGTCGAGCGGATGAGCGAGGCCACCCAGCGGGTGGAGGAGATCACGCAGGTGGGCGAGCAGGGACCGCGTCCGGTCGAGGTCGAGAGCGCAAGCCTCGGCGAGCGGCTCTTCCAGAACCTCTGGGACTTCTCGGCCAACGCCGTCGTGATGCTCATCCTCCTCTACTTCCTGCTCGCCTCGGGCGACCTCTTCCTGCGCAAGCTGGTCCGCATCATGCCCACGCTGACGGACAAGAAGCGCGCGGTCGAGATCCTGCGCCAGGTGGAGGACGAGGTCTCGGCGTACCTCTCGACCATCACCCTGGTCAACCTCGTACTCGGCGTGGCGGTGGGGCTCGCCTTCTATCTGCTCGACATGCCGAACCCGGTGCTCTGGGGCCTGATGGCGGCGCTGCTCAACTACATCCCCTACCTCGGCGCGATGGTCGGCGTCGCGATCATGGCGGTGGTCTCCTTCCTCACCTTCAAGGAGACCGGCGAAGCGATGCTCGTGCCCCTCGCCTACCTGGCGATCAACTTCGTCGAGAGCTACTTCCTGACGCCGATGGTCCTCGGCCGGCGGCTGACGCTCAACCCGGTGGTGATCTTCATCGGCCTGACCTTCTGGGGATGGATCTGGGGGATCACGGGTGCGATCATCGCCGTGCCGCTGCTGGTGATCTTCAAGATCATCTGCGACCACAGCGAGCCGCTGGCGCCGATCGGCGAGTTCCTCGGCTCGTAAGGAGCCCTGCCGTGACCACTCCCACGTCCGGCCCGCCCTCCATCTTCGACGACCAGTTCCCCCCTCCCGGGCGGGTCGAGACCACCCGGCTCGCCGACCAGCTCGAGCGCTCCTTCCGCGGTGGCGCCTGGCACGGGCCCTCGCTCGCCGAGGCCCTGGAGGGGGTCGACGCCGACGCCGCCGCCCACCGCGCCGCGGAGGACGTCCACACCATCGCCGAGATCGCCGGCCACGTGGCGTTCTGGATCGACGCCGCGCGGCGTCGCATGGAGGGCGAGAACGTGACCGACGTGCCGCCGGAGGTCGACTTCCCCCGCGACGGGGCGGCCACGCCGGAGGCCTGGCGGCGGACGCTCGCCGGCCTCGACCAGGCGCACCGCGCCTTGCACGCGGCGCTGCTGGCGCTCGACGACGAGCGGCTCGACGCCGCGGTGGCCGGCTCCGACCCGACGGTGCGCGGGCAGCTGCTCGGCATCCTGCAGCACAACGCCTACCACGCCGGCCAGATCGCGGTGCTCAAGAAGGGGGCCGGGAGCGGGCGATGACGCCGGTCGAGCAGGAGGTCGCCGCGCGGCTGCTGGCGCGGCGCAAGCAGCTCGCCGAGCTCGCCCAGGTACGGCAGGAGCAGCGGCTCGTCGACCTGCTGCGCCGCGTCGAGGGGGCGCTGGCCGGGCTCGAGATCGGCGACTGGGGGACCTGCACCGTCTGCCACGAGCCGATCAGCGTCGAGCGGCTGGAGGCCGACCCGCTGATCAAGGTCTGCCTGGAGTGCCTCACCGTCGAGGAGCGCCACTCCCTCGAGCGCGATCTCGAGGCGGCGGCGCGGCTGCAGCGCTCGCTGCTGCCGCCGCCCCGCCTCGCCCACGGCGGCTGGGAGCTGGCCTTCCTCTGGGAGCCGCGCGGGGCGGTGTCGGGCGACCACGTCGATCTCCTGCGGCCGCAACGCGACGACGAGCCGCTGCACCTCCTGCTCGGCGACGTGGTGGGCAAGGGGGTGGCCGCCTCCCTCCTGCAGTCGCACCTGCACGCGCTCTTCCGCGCCCTCGCCGCGCCCGACCTGCCGCTCGGCGAGCTGCTGGCGCGCGTCAACCGGATCTTCTTCGAGGCCACGACCGGCAAGAGCTACGCCACGATGGTGGCGGCGCGGCTGCACGCGGGGGGCCGCGTCGAGCTTGCCAACGCCGGCCACCCGCGCCCCCTGCTCGCCGACGCGCGCGGCGTGCGTCCGGTGGAGGGCGCCGGCCTGCCGCTCGGGCTGTTCGCCGGCGGCGGGTACGAGAGCCGCGAGCTGTCGCTGCGCGGCGGCGAGACGCTCCTCGTCTACAGCGACGGCTGGACCGAGGCGACGGCGGCGGACGACGAGGAGTTCGGCATCGGCCGCGCCGCCGCGGCGCTGCGGCGCGCGGCGAAGCTGGCGCCCGCCGAGGTGGTGGCGGCCTGCCGGGGCGACATGGAGACCTTCCTCGCCGGCCGGCCCCGGACCGACGACCTGACGCTGCTGGCGCTGCGGCGAAACGGCGGGAGCGGGCGCTACGTGTCGTCCTGACCGCTCAGCCGGTCGATCTCCCGCCGCTGCTTCTTGGTCGGCCGGCCGGCGCCGGCGGCGCGGCGCGCCGGCGGGCGGCGGAGCAGGCGCTCGAGCGGGTCGAGGACCGGCCGGGGCGGCGAGAGGTCCTCGTAGATCCGCGCCGCCTCGGCCTTGGCCAGCGGACGGTCGCGCAGCTCCTTGACCACGAGCACCCGCGTCCACTCCCCCTGCTCCACCTCGACGCGGTCCTCGAGCGCCAGGTGGCGGTGCGGCTTGGCGGGCTGGCCGTTGACCTTCACCCGCCCGGCGGTGCAGGCGTCGGTGGCCTGGGTGCGGGTCTTGAACACCCGCGCCACCTGCAGCCACTTGTCGAGGCGGACCTCCACCGAGGGGCGCGCGCTACGGCTTGAACGGCAGCGCGCGGCCGAGCTTGCGCGCCACGCGGTCCTGGATCCAGTGCGGGTCCCACCACTCGACCGGATGGACCGGCAGCCCGCCGAGGAGCATCGTGAAGTGCAAGTGGTCGCCGCCGGCCAGGCCGGTCTGCCCCGAGCGCCCGAGCGTCTGGCCGCGCTCGACCCGCTGCCCCTCGGCGACCTCGATCGTCGAGAAATGCCCGTAGAGGCTCTGCAGACCGTAGCCGTGGTCGAGCACGACGGCGTTGCCGAAGATCCCGAAGTAGCCGGCGAGGAGCACCACGCCGCGGTTCGAGGCCGGGACCGCGTCGCGCTCGACCGAGGCCATGTCGAAGCCGAGGTGGTACTGCTGATCGATCTCCCGGCCGTTGTAGAGGTACGTCCGGCGGTCGGCGAAGGCGGCGGTGATCGCGGTGTTGGCCATCGGCAGGAAGGCCTGGTCCCACAGGAACCGGCGGGCCGAGCGCCGCGCCAGCTGCTTCAGTCTCTCGTTGTTCTTCTTGCGCAGCTCGCGGTTGATCGCCAGGTAGTTCTCGAGCAGGCCGCCGCGGTCGTCGAGCTCCGGCGAGTTGCCGAGGATCTCGGGCACGACCTTGTTCATGAAGCGGTCGTCGACCTCGATCGTGTCGGTGCCCGGCGGGCGGCGCTTGAACTGGTCGACGAAGCCGACCGCGGCCTCGTTGCCGACGTCGTCGAACGCGGTCAGGCGGATCTTGGACGGGTCGTCGAGGTCGTAGGGGATGCCGAAGAGGGCGAAGCGCGCCCCCTTGCCGGCGCCGGGGAGCGGATGGCCCGGAAACCACCAGGCGCCCGAGCGGACGCCGTCGCGCACCGCGGTCGGCCCGACCTGATAGACCACGCACTCCGATCCGCCCTGCGCCGCGAAGTGATGGAGCGAGAGGACGCCGAGCGCCGGCGGCGCCAGCCGCACCGGCAGCTCGACCTCCGCCACCACGGGAGCCGGCGTCCGCGCCCAGCTGCCGGCGCGCTCGACCGTCGCGCGCACGGTGGCCGGCCCCGAGCGCAGCCCCTTGACGGTGTCGCGCCCGACGCCGACGGTCACCGTCTGCGGCTCGCCGCCGCCGAAGAGCTTCCACTGGGGACGCGGCGCGAACGTCCGCTCCGCCACCGGCAGCGCCTTGCCCTGCTGCACCAGCTCGACCCGCAGGCGCGTCGCCCGCCCGGCGTCGTCGAGGACGACGTCGATCGGCGTGTTGCGCCCGATCCCGGGGAGCTTGGGCTCGAGCTCGACCTTCGGCGCGCCGCCGACCCAGAAGGCGCTCAGCGCCGCCAGCGCCAGGGCGGCGACGGCGAGCAGCAGCAGGCTGCGCGTGAAGCAGCCGGAGGCCCGCTGGCGTCGTTCGTGTCGCAACATGGCGGCGGATCGTAGCACCCGGCCGCAGCGGCACGAGGGCTCGCAAAGCGACATGCGCAAATGGCGCTGACGTCGATTGACACGGCGCGCACCGGCTCACTACACTCGTCTCGCTCTCACGTCAGACAACGCGGGCTCCAGACGTCCAACCAGACGTTTCGGTCGTCGTCGACCGCCCCGGGGTGGTTCCCGGGTCGGGCGGTAGAGCGCTCAACGCATCTCCCTGGAGGACAAGATGAGACAGACGGGCAACAGAATGGCTTTCATCGCGGGCTTCGTTCTGCTGTGGGTCGCCGTAGCGGGTGTCGCGGCCGCCGAGGATTACGTGCTCTCGGCGTCGGGCAAGTGGAAGGCGAGCCACAGCGCCGCGGTCGCCGCGGCGGGGGGCACGGTGACCTGGTCGCATGGACCCAGCGGCCTCGGCGCGGCCCGGTCGGACAATCCCAACTTCCTCGCCAACCTCCAGGCCGCGGGCGGTTTCCAGGCGACCGCGGCGGACGTGATGGTCGAGTGGCAGCAGCCGACGCCCGTCGAAGAGGCGGCGGTCGATGCGAGCGACGACACCTTCGCCCCGTTGCAGTGGTCCCTTCTCGCGGTCGACGCGGCCGGCGCCTGGGCCGCCGGCTGCACCGGCGACGGCGTGCGGGTGGCGGTCATCGACGGCGGCATCTTCGACACCCACCCGGACCTGGACGCGAACGTCGACACCGCCTGCTCGCGCTCCTTCGTTCCCGGCCAGCCCTACAACAACGACACCGGCACGTTCTGGCACGGCACGCACGTCGCCGGCATCGTCGCCGCCGAGGACAACACCATCGGCGTGGTCGGCATCGCTCCGGACGCCACGATCATCGGCGTCAAGGTGCTCCACGGCGGGTCGGGCTCCTTCGGCGCTGTCATCGGCGGCATCCTCTACGCCGCCGATCCCGGCTCCTTCGGCGGCGGCTCCTGCGCCCGCGCCGACATCATCAACATGAGCCTCGGCGCCGGCTTTCCCAAGGCCGGCGGCGCCGGCTCGCTGATCGGCGCCCTCGCCAAGGCGGTGAACTTCGCGACGAGCAACGGCGTGCTGGTCATCTCGGCGGCCGGCAACAGCGGGATCGACCTCGGCCAGGCCGGCAGCATCACCTTCGTGCCGGCGGAGTCCGGCAGCGGGCTCGCGGTCTCGGCGACCGGCCCGCTCGCCTGGGCCTACGGCAACACCAACTTCACCCGCCCGGCCTCCTACAGCAACTACGGCGAGGGGACGATCAACGTCGCCGGCCCCGGCGGCGACTTCGCCTATCCGGGCAACGAGGACTGCACGATGCCGATCGTTGGCGGGACGATCACCCGGCCCTGCTGGGTGTTCGACATGGTGCTCTCGACCTCCCGCGCCGGCTACTCGTGGGCGGCCGGCACCAGCATGGCGTCGCCGGCGGCCGCCGCCGTCGCGGCGCTCATCGTCCAGGCGAACCCCGGCATCTCGCTGGGCGCTCTCAAGAGCTCTCTCCAGCAGTCGGCCGACGACGAGGGCAAGATCGGCAACGACGAGTTCTACGGCCACGGCTTCGTCAACGCCGCCCGAGCCTGCACCGAGTAGCCGCCGCAACTTTTTCCGTAGGTCGCGAGGGGGGCTTCGGCCCCCCTCGCCGCTACTCCTGGGCGGCCGGCACCAGCATGGCGGCGCCCGCGGCCTCGGCCGTCGCGGCGCTGATCAAGCAGACCGACCCGGCGATCTCGCTCGGCGGTCTCAAGAGCCGGCTCTTCCAGAGCGCCGACGACGAGGGTCAGACCGGGGTCGACCAGATCTACGGTCAGGGCTTCGTCAACGCCCGGCGGGCCTGCACTCAGTAAGACTTACAACGAACTGACTGGATTGACTTTCGAGGGGGGCTTCGGCCCCCTTCGAGCCTTCTTCGAGCCCCGTCGGCGCCTCGGAATACCCCCCCTTGGGCGACTGTTACATTCCGCGGTCACGACAAGCGAAGTAATCGGTAGCCGTGCGCGGCGCTTGCGCCGCCCCGGGCCCTCGACTGACGCGCGTTACTCGGAGGATCGAAGAGGACCCATGCCGCTCCGCAGGATCGCTCTCCTCACGCTGCTGTCGCTCCCCTTCAGCCTGTCGCTGCTCTGCAGCGCGCCGCGCCGCACGGGTGCCGACCCGGTGACCCCGGCGCAGTCGCCGGCCGCCGCGCTCGACGCCGCCCCTTACCACGAGGCCGCCGCCGCTCTGCGCGCGGGCGACGCCGAAGGCGCGCAGCGCCTGCTCGCCCGCGCCGCCGCCGGCCGCCCCGACCGCATGCCGGAGGCGATGCGCCTCTCCGCGCTCTACGCATACGCGGCGGGCGACGACGAGCAGGCCGCGGAGCTGCTCGCCGCTGCCCCGGCCGGCGGGCCGCTCGAGGACTGGCGCCTCTTCCTGCTCGGCGAGACCGCAGGCGAGCGCGGCGACGACGAGACCGCCGCCGCCGCCTTCGAGCGGCTCCTCGCCACCGTCCCCGGCTCGCCGCTGCGGCCGCAGGCCTACCTAGCCGCCGCCGGACTGGCGGCGGACCGGCGCGACGATGAGCGCGTCCTGGGCCTGGTCGCGGCCGCCCGCGCCGAGGGGGTCGGAGGGGCCGCCGCCGCTGAGCTCGAGAGCCTGGCTTGGCGCATCGGGCATCGCCGCGACGACGCCGCCGTGCGCGCGGGCGCGGCCCGGCGCCTCCTCGTCGAGGCCCCCTTCGCCGCCGGCAAGCTGCGCGTCGCCGAGACCTTCCGCGCCTTCGACGGCGGCCTCGACCTCGGGGCGGTGCTCTCGGCCGACGAGGTCAAGCGCCGCGCCTACAGCTTCCTCGACGGCGGAGAGCTGCCGCAGGCGGCGCTCTCCGCGCTCGACGCGCTGCCGGAGGCCTCGCGCGACCTCGAGTGGCACCTGCTCAAGGCCCGCGCCCTGACCGGCTCGAGCCGCGGCGGCGAGGCCCTCGCCCTGCTCGCGCCGCTGGCCGCCGACGAGCGGCCGCTCTCGGCCCGCCTCGAGCTGGCGCGCTCGCTCGCCGCCGCCGAGAGCGCCGAGCGCGGCGGCGGCGCCGCCCGCCGCGTCCTGCTCCGCACCTCGCACCGGCACCTCCTCCGCGCCGCGCGGCTCGTCCAGCGGAGCCCCGAGCTGGCCGAGCTGCCGGCCGAGGAGCTACGCTCGCTCTACGCCGACTTCCTCGATGCGGGTCTCTTCGAGCCGGCCGTCGACGCGCTGCGCATCCTGCGCCTCGTCGATCCGCGCGACACGACCGGCGCCCGCCCGCTCTGGGAGCGCGGCTGGCGCGCCTACCGCGCCGGCGACGACGACGGCGCGATCGGCATCTGGACCGCCCTCGGCGAGCTCTACCCCGAGCACCCGGACGCCCAGCGCGGCAGCTACTGGAAGGCGCGCGCGTTCGAGGAGCTGGGGCAGCCGGCGCAGGCCCGCGACCTCTACTACGAGATGGTCGCCGCCTCCGACACCATGGACTTCTACAGCCGCCGCGCCCTCGACCGCCTGGGCCGCGACGCCTGGGAGACGAGCGTGCGGACCGTCTCCGCCGCCGCCGCCGGGGCCTGGACGATCGACCCGCTCCTGGCGCGCGCCAAGCTGCTGACCGACCTCGGGCTCGACGCGCTGGCAGAGCGCGAGATGGAGCTCGTCGGCGACGCCGCCGAGCCGCACGACCGGCTGGCGCTCGAGGCGATCCTCCTCGGCCGGCAGGGGGAGGAGGCGCGGAGCCTGCTCATGCTGCGCGCCGCCTTCCCGGCCCTCGGCGGCCCGCGGCAGGTCGGCGTCCCGGCCGAGATCCTGCGCGCCTACTACCCGCTCGAGTACGGCGACGAGATCCGCGCCGCCGCCCGTGCCAACCGGCTCGCTCCCGCCCTGGTGGCCGGGATCATCCGCCAGGAGAGCGCCTTCGACCCGCGGGCGACGAGCCGCGTCGGCGCGCGCGGGCTGATGCAGCTCATGCCGGCCACGGCGCGCGAGATGTCGCGCAAGCTCGGCATGGACTACGACCCCGCCCGCCTCTACGACCCGGAGGTGAGCCTGCGTCTCGGCGCCGCCTACCTGCGCCAGCTGATCGACGAGTTCGACGGCAACGTCGAGCTGGCCGTGGCCTCCTACAACGGCGGCCCCAACCGCATCCGCCGGCTGTGGAAGGAGAACGGCGGCGGCGAGCTCGACGCCTTCGTCGAGACGATGACCCTCGACGAGTCCCGCGACTACGTCAAGCGCGTCCTCGTCCTCGCCGACAGCTACCGCCAGCTCTACCCGCTGGCGAGCTGAGCGGCCAGCGGCGTCCGCGGCGCGGCCCAGCCCGGTGGCGTAACGCCCGCCGGAAGCCCCGGAATGTCCCCGGGCGACCTGCAGACGCCCCGGTGGAGCCTCCCGATGTCCTCCCGGGACCTCGGAACCTCCTGCGCGCCCTCCGGAACCTCCTGCGCGGCGCCGGGAATCGATTGCGCGACGCCGGGAATGGGTTGCGCGCGCTGTGGAACCTCCTCCGAGCCGCTCGGAAAGGGTTCCGGGCGCTCCGCAACCTGTTCCCCGGCCCGCGCAACCCATTCCCACGCTCCGGGGAGGGGTTCCGGAGCCGCCGCAGGACATTCCACGCCTCCGGGAGGACATTCCACGCCTCCCGGAGGCCATTGGCCGCCGCTCGGCGGGCGTCGCGGAGCGTCGCATCCTCAATGCCCGACGAACGGAAGGAGAACCTTCTAGAACCGCTCTCTTACGAGGCCTTCATCGCCTCCAGCGCCGCCGTCGGCCCGAGGAGCACCAGCTCGTCGCCTCGGGCGAGGACGGTCTGGGCGTCGGGGATGACCCGCTCCTCGCCGGTCCTGCCGTTGCGCTTGATCTCGATCACCCGCGCGCCGATCGTCTGCGGCAGGTTGGCCTCGGCCAAGGTCTTCCCCACCAGCTCCTCCGGCACCGGCACCAGGCGCACCGCGAAGTCGGGCGGCAGCTCGACGTAGTCGCGGCTGGCCCGCCCGTCGCGGCCGGAGACGAAGGTGGCGAGCAGCGCCGGCCGCCCCAGCACCTCCTGCGCGTAGACCGCCAGCAGGTCCTTCTTCGCCAGCACGCCGACGAACTTCCCGCTCGGCTCGACCACCGGCAGGCGCTCGAAGTCGCTGGCGCCGAGCGCCCGCGTGGCGCTGTGCAGCCGCTCGTCGCTCTGGACGACCTGCCGCACCGGCAGCATCAGGTCGTGGGCGAAAACGTGGGTCAGCGCCTCCGGCGCGTCGAGGGCGTGCTTGATGTCGTGCAGCGAGATGGCGCCGAGCAGCCGCCCGTCCTCCCCCACCACGAAGAGCCGCTGACGCCGCGTCCCGAGGAACTTCTCGACCACCCGCTTGTAGCCGTCGGCGGGGCGCAGGACGTCGGTGTCGGGACGCGCCAGGTCGGCGGCGTGCAGCCCGGCGAGCACCGCCTCCTCCATGCGCCAGGAGAGGTCGACGCCGCGGCGCCGCAGCGACTCGGTGTACATCGACGAGGGGTGCAGCTTGCGCGAGAGGGCGGAGGCGAGGATCGCCGCGATCATCAGCGGCAGGATCAGGTCGTAGTTGCCGGTGAACTCGAAGAGGATGAGGATGGCGCTGATCGGCGCGTGGCTGGTGCCGGCGGCGACCGCGGCCATCCCCACCGCGGCGTAGGCGCCGTAGGGCGAGGTCTGCTGCGGCCACAGGGTGTGGACCCAGTAGCCGTAGCCGCCGCCGACCAGGGCGCCGAAGAGCAGCGAGGGGGCGAAGAGCCCGCCCGAGCCGCCGCCGCCGGTGGTGAGCGCCGTGGCGAGGAGCTTGGCGAGCGGCAGGGCGAGGAGGAGGAGCGCGCCGCCCAGCTGCGGCGAGAGGTCGAGCTTCCCGGCCAGCGCGAGGTTGATCATCTCCGAGCCGCCGCCCAGGACGTGCGGCGCGCCGACCCCGAGCGCGCCGAGCAGGGTCATGCCGAGCAGCGGCCGCAGCGGCACCGGCAGCCAGGTGAGACGGGCGAAGAGGCCGCGGCCGGCGCGCACGCCGAGGATGAAGGCGACCGAGGCGAGCGCGCCGACGATCCCCAGCCCGGCGTAGGCCAGGATCTCCCAGCCGCTCTCGAGGACGTACCCCGGCGCGGCGTAGATCGGCACGTTGCCGGCCAGCGCCCGGGCGATCAGCGTCGAGATCACCGAGGCGACGACGATCGGCCCGAAGATCTCGAGCGCGAAGTTGCCGAGGATCACCTCCATGGCGAAGATCGCGCCGCCCACCGGGATGTTGTAGGCGGCGGCGAGGCCCGCCGCCGCGCCGCAGCCGACCAGGATCTTGACCCGGTGGGTCGGGAGGCCGAGGCGGGAGCCGGTCCAGGAGGCGACCATCGCGCCGAGCCGGATCATCGGCCCCTCGCGGCCGAGCGAGCCGCCGCTGCCCACCGTCGCCACGGCCGCCAGGGCGTTGACCACGACCGGCCGCGGCGGCACCTTGCCCCCCAGCAGCGCCACCGCCTCGATGAGCTGCGACATGCCGCCGCCGGCCGCCGGCAGGCGCGCCGCCCAGTAGACGAGCCCGACGAGGAGGCCGCCCACCGCGGGGGCGGCGACGACCCGCCACCAGGGGACCCGCTGCGCGATCTCGAGCAGCGGCCCCGAGGAGCCCCAGAGGAGCGCCTGCAGGTTCTCCATGAGGGTGTGGACGAAGACACCCAGGACGCCGGCCATCGCGCCGACGCCGGCGATCAGGAGGTAGAAGACCCGGTCCTCGCGGGTCGCCAGCCCGAAGCGGCGGGCGACGGTGAAGTCGAACGACTTGAGGGACTTGCGCAGCCTGTCCCAAAGGGCCGCGAGGCGCTTGGCCATGGCGGGCGAATGTATCAGCTCACTCGGCGGATCACTTGCAGAGGCGCCGTAGGTCCGGCACATGGGGACATGCGCGAGCTACTCCTCGGAGAACCAGTTCTCCACCGCGAGACCAGCGACGTTCTGGAAGTGGCGGATGTTCCGGGTCACGAGCACGAGGTCGTGCACCGATGCGGTCGCGGCGAGGATGGCGTCGGGCATCTCGATCGGTTTGCCGCGGTTGCGCAGCGAGGCTCGGAGATCGGCGGTCGCGAGCGACACCTTCTCATCGATCGGCAGCCAGATCGGAAGCGGCAGGATCTCGCGCTCCACCTTGTCCCAGACTTCGCCCGATTTCGGGTGGATCGCGGCGCCGAAGCGCAGCTCGTAGCGCGTGATCTCGGAAGCGAAGAGCACCGCCGGATCGGTCGAGAGCAGGCGCCGGACAAGCGGCAGGTGCGGCCGCGGGCGGATGAGCTCGGAGACGACGTTGGTATCGACGAGGAACATCACGAAGAGCCGATGGCCGGGCGGGAGCTCAGGTGTTGGCGCCCAATGGATCACGGGAGGTCCAGGGCTCTCGCCGGACCTCGTCGAGGGACTGGAAGAACGACTCGTCTTCGATGCCGTCGGGGTTGAACCAACTCCCGTCCGGGAGCTGCTCGAGGCGGGTCCTCCAGCGCTCCCACGCCCCGCGTCGCCCTTCACTGGTCTTCGGGGCGCCCACCGCGTCGCCGCCCGCGTCCTTGAGCTTCTCGCCGATCGCCTCGGCGACGAGGTCGCGGAGTGGGCGCCCCTGTTGAGCGGCGAGCGCCTTGGCCTTCCGCAGCAGCGGATCGGGGAGGTCGAAGGTCGTTTTCACCGCAGCAGTATTTACAGCTTACGATCCGTGTCAAGCTGCTGCCGCCCTGTGTCGCGGCCGCGAAATGGCGGCCAGGATCGGTTTCTAGCTATTCATAGCGAAGCGCGGCCGAAGGGTCGACGCGCGCGGCGCGCCAGGCGGGAGCGAAGCAGGCGACGAGGGTCACGGCCAGCGCGAAAACGACGACCGCGACGAGGTCCACCGGCCGGACGCGGAAGGGCACCGAGCGGATGAAGTAGATCGCCGCCACCTCGGCGTCGAAGCGGATCAGCTCGAAGCGCGTGAGCACCCACGAGGAGCCGGCGCCGGCGGCGACGCCGAGGAGGGTGCCCACCGCCCCGAGCGCGCCGCCGTAGGCGAGGAAGACGGCGCGCAGGCCGGCCGGCGGCAGGCCCAGCGCGGCGAGGACGCCCAGATCGCGCATCCGCTCGCGCACCAGGACGACGAGCGTCGAGGCGACGTTGAAGGTCGAAACCAGGACGATCAGCCCGAGCACCAGGAAGAGGGCGACCTGCTGCAGGCGCAGCGCCGCGAAGAGCTCGCGGTTGAACTGCTGCCAGTCCGAGACCAGGAAGCCGCTGCCGAGCACCCGGCCGGCCGCCGCGCCGATGCGCGGCGCCTCCTGGGGGTCCTCGACCGTGAACTCCAGCAGGTCGCTCGCCCCCTCGGCGCCCATGAGGCGCTCGACGAGCGGCCGCTCGACGACCACCCAGGAGCGGTCGAACTCGGCGAAGCCGGTCGCGAAGACGTCGGCCACGCGCAGGCTCTGGTAGCGGAACCGCGGGCGGCCGTCCTCGAACCCCAGCGCGACCAGGCGGAGGACGGCGCCGGCCTCGACGGCGAGCCGGCGCGCCAGGTCGGCGCCGAGCACCGCGCCGGGGATGCCGTCGGCGCCGGCGCGGAGCTGCTCGGGGCGGGCGGCGAGCTGGCCGCCGCCGGGATCGACGCCGCGGAGCACGACCTCGATCCCGTCCGGCGCCGCGCCGCCGGCGAGTGACCCCTGCCCGTAGGCCACGCGCCCGACCTTGAGCACGCCGGGGATCGCTTCGAGCTCGGCCAGGGTGCGCGCCGGCACCGCGCCGGCCTGGATCAGCAGCGGGTAGGCGACGACCGCGGCGTTGCCGCCGATGAGCTTGCCCTGGAGGTCCTCGCGGTAGCCGGTCATCAGCGCCATGGCGATGACCATCGCCGTGACGCCGAGCGCGGTGGCGAGGAGCGCGGCGCGGGCGGTGCCGTCGAGCAGCCGGCTGCGCGGCCCGCGCAGGAAGCGCCAGGCGATCGTCCAGGCGAGCGGGGAGCGCAGGCGGACGGCGGCGCTCACCGGCGGTCCGGCAGCGTGGCGAGGAAGCGGTCGAAGACCCCCGCCGCGTCGTGCGGGCCGGGGGCCGCCTCCGGGTGGTACTGCACCGAGACGATCGGCTTGCCTTCCGCGGCGAAGCCCTCGACGGTGCCGTCGTTCAAGTTCACCTCGGTCACCCGGCAGCCGGCCGGGAGCGAGTCCGGGCGGACGGCGAAGCCGTGGTTCTGGCTGGTGATCGCCACCCGGCCGCCCGCGAGCTGGTGCACCGGCTGGTTGCCGCCGTGGTGGCCGAACTTGAGCTTGTAGGTCGAGCCGCCGAGCGCGAGGCCCAGGAGCTGGTGGCCGAGGCAGATGCCGAGCAACGGCAGCTCGCGCGCCAGGACCTCGCGCGTCGCCTCGACGATCGAGACCAGCGGCTCGGGGTCGCCGGGGCCGTTCGAGAGGACGGCGCCGTCGACGCCCAGCGCGAAGGCGCGCTCCGCCGGGGTGCGCGCGGGGAGGACGTGGAGGCGCGCGCCGCAGGCCGAGAGGGAGCGCAGGATGTTGCGCTTGACGCCGAAGTCCCAGACCGCCAGGCGCCAGCGCTCCGGCCCTTCCGGGGCCAGCTCCCACTCCTCACCGCAGGTCACCTCGTCGACCAGCGCGCGGCCGGCCATCGGCGGGAAGTCGGCCAGCTCGGCGGCGAGCGCCGCGGCGTCGGAGCGCTCGGTCGTGAGCACCCCGCGCAGCGCCCCGCGCTCGCGCAGCCGCCGCACCACGGCGCGGGTGTCGATCCCCTCGAGGGCCGGCACGCCGAAGCGCCGCAGGTAGGCGGGCAGTCCCTCGCCGGCGCCGCGCCCGTCCCCGGGCTCCGGCCGGTCCGCCGGCTCGCGCGTGAAGCGGCGCGCCACGAACCCCTCGACCCAGGGCCGTGCCGACTCCGCGGCGGCCTCGGCGGTGCCGTAGTTGCCGATGTGCGGCTGGGTCATGACGACGATCTGGCCGCGGTAGGAGGGGTCGGTCAGCACCTCCTGGTAGCCGGTCATCGAGGTGTTGAAGACGACCTCGCCGAAGCGCGTGCCCGGCGAGACCGCCTCGCCCTCGAACGCGCTGCCGTCTTCGAGGAGGAGGAGGGCGGGCGTGGGCGCGAGCAGGGACAACGGGCGGGAGCGTCTAGCGGGCGGCGAGCGCCGGCACGCGCCGGTGGACGACCGGCGCCAGCGCCCGCACCTGCTCCATCAGGTCCTCGAGCTCCTCGGGGAGGATCGCCTGGTTGCCGTCCGAGAGCGCCTCGGCGGGGCGGTCGTGGACCTCGATGATCAGCCCGTCCGCCCCCACCGCCACGGCGGCGCGCGACAGCGGCACGACCTTGCGCGCCGCGCCGGCGGCGTGGCTCGGGTCGGCGACGATCGGCAGGTGGCTGATGCTCTTGACGGCGCAGATCGCCGCCACGTCGAGGGTGTTGCGGCTGTGGTCGGCGAAGGTGCGGATGCCGCGCTCGCAGAGGATGACGTCCGGGTTGCCCTGGTCGAGGATGTACTCGGCGGCGAGGAGCAGCTCGGTGACCGTCGCCGTCATGCCGCGCTTGAGCAGCACCGGCCGGCCGCAGCGGCCGGCGTGCTTGAGCAGCGTGTAGTTCTGCATGTTGCGGGCGCCGATCTGGACGATGTCGGCGTGCTCGGCGACGGCCGGCAGGACGTCGATGTCGGTCGCCTCGCTGACCACCGGCAGGCCCGTCTCCTCGCGCACCCGGGCGAGGATGCGCAGGCCCTCGAGGCCCAGCCCCTGGAAGGCGTAGGGGCTGGTGCGCGGCTTGTAGGCGCCGCCGCGCAGGACGTGGGCGCCGGCGGCCTTGACGCGGCGGGCGATGCGCAGCGTCTGCTCGTGGCTCTCGACCGAGCAGGGGCCGGCCATGACGACCAGCTCGGGGCCGCCGATCGAGGCGCCGCCGACCTCGATGACCGTGTCCTCGGGCCGGAACTCGCGCGACACCAGCTTGTAGGGGTGGCTGACCGAAATGACTTCGAGGACGCCGGGCAGGGCGTCGAAGAGGCCGCGCTCGACGGCGCCGACGTTGCCGGTGATGCCGACCGCCGTGCGCTGCGCGCCGGCGATTGGATGGGCCTTCAAGCCCCGGCGCTCGACCTGCCGCACGACCCCTTCGACGTCGGCGGCGGTGGCGTCCATCTTCATCACGATCAGCATTGACAGCCTCTTGACGAAGAAGGCCCCTACGCGGGGCCTGTCGGACCGGTATCATAGCCGAACTGCCGGCCTCGCCGAGGAGCCTTCGCCATGCTGCACCGCCGTGCCGCCGTTCTCGCCGCCGCCCTGCTGCTCGCCTTCG
>DASUNQ010000292.1:0-46196 GCA_036277075.1 Thermoanaerobaculia bacterium | reverse complement strand
ATGAACTCGATCCGCGCGCTGTACCTCGAGAACCTCGAGCTGTTCCGGCCGATCGTGGCCCGCGAGCTCGCCGTCCACTACGCCGACGCGGCGCGCGCCGTGCGCGACGGCGACGGCGACGCCGCGGCCGCGGAGATCGCGGCGCCGGCGGAGGCCGCGGTCGTGGACGCCGCGCCGGCCATCGTCCCGGCCCCCGCCCCCGTCGCCACGCTCCCGGCGGGCTTCGCCACCACCTCCGCCGGACCCTTCGTCCTCCAGACCGACGTCGCCGACCCGGCGTGGACCGCCGCGGTGGCGCAGGTCGCCATGGCGCTGCCGGCGGTCTGGTCCGAGCGCTACGGCCTGCCGCTCCCCGAGCCGCTCGCCGGCACGCTCGTCGTCTACGCGCGCGAGGCGGACTTCCAGGCCCTCGCCCGCGCCGAAGGGGAGCCGGTGGACCGCGGCATCCGCGGCAGCTCCCGCGGCGAGCGGGTGGCCTTGGCGATCGGCGGCCAGCCGCGCGAGGACGTCACGGCGCTGCTCGTCCACGAGCTGGCGCACCTCCTGGCGCGGCGCGCCTTCGGCCGCGACGACCTTCCCCCCTGGCTCGAGGAGGGGCTGGCCGAGGAGCTGGCCCTGGCGCGGCAGACGAAGGACGGGCGGCTCCTGCCCGGCACGCTGCGCGGCCGGGTGCGGGCGCGGGCGCTCGACGCCTCCTCCAGCCGGCCCGCCTTCGCCAGCCGTTTCGAGGTCTCGGCCGACGGCGCCTACGGCGCGCTCTCCTCGCTCCTCGCCGCGCAGCGGCGCGGCGCGATGCCGATCCTCTCCAAGCTCCTGGCCCTGCCGGCGGAGGAGTTCCGGCGCTACGAGGGGCGGCGCGACCGCTACACGGCGAGCGCCTTTTTCGTCCGCTTCCTCCTCGACGGCCGGGAGCGGCGGTCGCGCGCGCCGTTCCACGCCTACCTCGCCGCGGTCGCGGGCGGCGGGCCGGCCGACGGCGCCGCCCTCGCCACGGCCCTCGGCGAGCCGCTGCCCCTCCTCGAGCGCGACTTCGCCGCCTGGCTGCGCCTCCAGGCCACGGTCAACCGCTAGCCGCCCGAGCGAAAGCTCTCGCGCCGTCAGTCGCGGGGGCTCGGCTCCTCCCGGCCGTCGTTGTAGAGGCCCACCAGCCGCACCACCTTGCCCGCCGCGTCGCGCTCGAAGCGGATGCGGAAGAAGTCGACGTCGCCGACCAGGAAGCGGTCGCCGGCGGCCGGATGCAGGCGCACCTTCGGGCCGCCGGCGCGCTGGTACCAGAGGCCGCCGTTCTCGACCGTCACGGCGCGCGGCCCGTAGCTGCCGGCGTAGGCCTGCATCTCGCTCTCCGAGAGCGTCGCCGGCTTGAGCCGGTCCTCGATCAGCCCGCGCGTGAACTCCGCCTCCGCCTTGATCGCGGGGTCGGTGGCCTTCTCGGCGAGCGCGGCGAGCGCCCGCGCGTGCGCGACCTCGAGCGCCTCGGCCGCCGGCACGGCGACGTCGGGGGTGACGCCCGTTCCCTCCCAGTTGGTGCCGGTGATCGGGTTGACGGCGCGGCCGAACGGAAGGCTCACGACGACCGGGTAGCCGGCGACGCGATGATCGTCGGTGGGGTGGGCGCCGCCGCCGGTGGTCTCGCCGACGATCGTCGCGCGCTTGAGGTTCTTGAGGTTGTAGGTGAACTCCTCCGCCCCCGAGAAGCTGCGCGAGCTGGTGAGGACGAAGACCGGGACGTCCGGCAGACGCGTGCCCGGCACCCAGGACTGGGTCCAGAACTGGTCGGTGCGGTCCCCCTTGCGGACGTAGAAGCTGTTGAGGTGGGTCGGCTCCTCGGGCAGCAGGTAGCTGGTCAGGAGCTGGATCATCGAGGGGCTGCCGCCGCCGTTCTGGCGCAGGTCGAAGATCAGGGCGTCGCTGCCGGCGAGGAAGCTCATCGCGGCGACCGCGGTGGCGCCGCCCAGCTCGGCCGGCGCGAAGCAGTCGAGCCGCAGGTAGCCGACGTTGCCGGCCAGGCGCTCGAGCTTGCGGAAGCAGTAGTTGTCGCGCCGGATGGCGGCGCGCCGGCGCTCCATCTGCTGCTCCGGCGTGAGCGCGGTGCCGCCGGCCGGGGCCGGCTCCTCCGGCGCCCACATGACGCCGAGGTGGCGGTCCTTGCTCACCGACTGGAGGTCCTCGGTCAGCTTCTGGGTGAAGGCGTCGAGCGTCGTCAGCCCGTCGTAGGCGCCGCTCTGCATCTGGCGCCGGACGTGCTCCCCCATCTTCCGGGCCGTCTCGGGGAAGACGTAGGTCTCGTCGAGGGCGGCGAGGACGTCGGCGACGATGGCCTCGCGGTCCTTGGCGGAGACCGCCGGCGGCGCGGGAGCCTGGGCGAGGGCGGGGGCCGCGAGGACGGCGGCGAGACAGCAGGCCGCGAGGCGGCTAGCGATTGCGGGTCGCATGCGAAGTCTCCTTGACGGCGGTTGGATCGTGATCGAGAGCGAGCGTCATGACGATCGAGCAGCGCGTGAAGCCGGGGTGCGGCACCGGCGGCTGGTCGACGGGCTGAAAGCCGAGCGCGCGGTAGAGCGCCACCGCGGCCTCGAGGCGCGGGCTGGTCAAGAGGAAGAGCGACCGGCAGCTCAGGGCGCGCGCCTCCTCGACGGCGGCGAGCGCCAGCCGCCGGCCGATGCCGCGGCCGCGCCAGGGCTCGGCGACGGCCATCTTCGTCAGCTCCGCCGCGTCGCCGTGGCGGAGGAGAGCGCAGGCGCCGACCGCCTCGCCCGCGCGCAGCGCGAAGAGCACGGCGCCGCCGCGCGCGAGCACCTCGCCCTCGGGGTCGTCGAGGACGCGGCGGTCCTCCTCCTCGAGGCCGAAGAGCGGCTCGAGCCAGGCGCGGTTGAGGTCGCGGAAGGCCGGGGCCAGCTCCGGGCGCCAGCCGGCGATCTCGACCTCCACGGCGCCGAGGCGGGCGCGCAGGCGGTCGGCCATCGAGCGCCGGGCCAGCCGCTCCTCGACGGCGCCGAGGGCGGCGAGGAGGTCGTGCCCGGTCTCGGCGACCAGCTCGGCGGTGGCGGCGCCGATCTCCTCCCAGAGCGGCGCGAGCCGGCGGACGGTGGCCGCGCCGCGGCGGGTCAGCGCGAGCAGGCGCCGGCGGCCGTCGCGGGCGTCGGCGCGGGAGCCGACCAGCCGCGCCCGCTCCATCTCCTGCGCGATCTGGGCGATGGCGGTGTGGGTGAGGCCGAGTCTCGCGGCGAGCTCCGAGATCGCCTGCGGCGACTGCCGCGCCAGCGCCGCGAGCACCGGGAACCAGCGGGCCCGGAAGCCCACCTCCTGCTCGGCGTAGACCTCCGAGACCTCCTGCTGCAGGCGCTCCGCGAGCCGCTTGAGGCGCGAGGCCAGCGCCAGGTGTCCGAGATCGGCGAAGAGGTCCATCGGCGGATCATACGGCGGGATAGGAAAGTAGTTTCAGATCCGGGTGAAGGGGTAGCCGGGATCCGGCGGCGGGGCGGCTAACGACGGCGCCGCAGGCGCCGGACCGCGAAGCCCACGAGCGCCGCCGCCACGACCGCCAGCACGACCGCCGCACCCCCGCGGAAGGCCGCCTTCGGCGCGACGGGGGGCGGCGGGCTGACCAGGGCGGCGGCGCAGGCGGCGGGGTCGAGCGCCGCCAGCTCCTGGGGCGGGCGGAACCGCCAGGCCGTGCCGGCGACGGCGAGGAGCGGCCGCCCCTGCGCCGGCGTGCCCTTGAGCAGGCAGTAGATGTCGCCGAGCATCGAGCCGTGGTTGGCGTAGTAGCTGTGGCCGAGGAAATCCGTGCGCAGGGTCGAGGCGTCGATCGCGTCGAAGCGCTCGACGCCGCGGCTCGCCGCGAGCAGGCCGCCCGCGACCTGCCCGGCCCGGGGCTCGTCCTTGCGGATGCGGCTCGAGACGACGAGCGCCCGGTCGTGGTCCGAGACGTAGAGCGTCACCCGCGCCGCCAGCTTGGGCAGGGTGCGCAGGAAGCGCCGCCGGAAGCGGCTCGCCCAGATGTCCGGTGCCGCCAGCACCAGCTGATCGACGACCGGCGGCGCCGTCTCCCCGCGGGCGTAGAGCGCCTCGGCCACGACGCGGTTGCCCATGCTGTGGGCGATGACGTGCACGCGGCGGATGCCGGCCTGCCCCTTGACCAGGTCGAGGAAGCGGTTGAAGGCGCCGATCGACTCGAACGAGGCGTCGTAGTCCGCCACGTAGGCGTCGACGCCGCCGCGCGACGGCCAACTGAAAAGCATCGGCACGCCGCGGAAGTCGGGGTCGAGATCGAAGTCGAGGTCGTAGGCGAGCTGCGCGGCGCGCCGCGCCGCCTGGTCGAAGGTGGTCTCGAAGCCGTGGACGTAGACGAACGCCTGGTCGCGGCCGGTGGCGCGCAGGTCGCGGGCCCAGGCCGCGGGGTCGGCGAACGACCGCAGCTCCGAGATCACGACGTCGCGGTCCGGGTCCTCGCCGCGCAAGCTGATGGTGAAGACCTGGATCGGCCGCTCGATCTTCCCCACCGCGTGGTCGGGCGGGAAGGTGACCGCGAGGGTGCCGACCTCGAGCCCCTCGCCGCCCTCCCTCGGGCCCTCCTCCGGCAGGCCGCCGTAGTAGGCGCTCGGCCGGCAGCGGTCGGGACCGTCCCAACGCGCCACCGCCACGCCGCCGCAGCCGTCGGTGCGCGCCCGGTTCGTGCCGTAGAAGAGCCGGACCGAGCGCAGCGTCTTGTCGACGAGCGGCGGCGCCGGCGCCCGCGCCGCCGGCGCCCTCCTCGCTCGCGGCGCGCTCACCAAGACACCCGGCATCGGGGTGTGCGTGGCCTCGGGCGGGTCGTCGTGGGGGGCTTCGACGGTCACCGGGCCGCCGTTCGCCTGCTCGCCCACCGGCGGCTCCGGGGGAGGGGCTCCCTGGCCCGCGCCGGGAGGAGGGGGCGGCGGGGGCGCCGGGGCAGGGGGCGCCGCCTGGCGCGCGGCGCACGCCAGCGCCAGGCAGACCAGCGCCGCGACGGCCAGCGGGCGCGGAGCGGAAGTGCGCATCTCTTCTGAGCGAATTTTAGGACACAACGCGGACTCATGGCCGCTGCGGCGGGCGCCTCTTTCCCCGCCATAATGATTCGATGCGTTGGCTCGGGATCGCGGTCCTCGCGCTCCTCCACGCCGGCTGCGGGCCGCCGGCCGAGGAGCTCGTGGCGCGCTTGCGCGACGGGGCGCCGGAGGAGCGGCGGCGGGCGGCGGAGGCGCTCGGGAAGAGCGGAGACGCGGCGGCGGTGCGCCCGCTGTGCGCCGCGCTGACCGACCCGGAGCAGCCCGTGCGGGAGGAGGCGGCGCGCGCGCTGGGGCAGATCGGCGCGGCGGCGGCCGTCGGGTGTCTCGCGAAGACCCTGGGCCGCGACGACCTCTACACCCAGTCGGCCGCCGTGGACGCTCTGGCGGCCATCGGCCGCGAGGCCTCCGGCGCCATGCTCGCCGCCCTCCCGCGCACGCGGGGGATCGTGCGCAACAAGCTGGCCGCCGCCGCCGGCCGCGTCGACGACCCGCGCGCCGCGGCGCCCCTCCGCAACCTCCTGGCGCGCGCCGACGGCGCCGAGCGCGGCGCAGCGCACGGCCTAGTGGCGCTCGGCCGGCCCGACCTCCTCCTCCCCTTCCTCGCCGAGCCACCCGACTCCCCGCGCCGCCGCGCCGCCGCTCAAGCCCTCCGCCGCGCCCGCGATCCCGCCTCGGTCGCGGCGCTCGAGAAGGCCCTCCACCGCCGCGACGGCAACCTCGACCCCGACGTGGCGCAGACCCTGGCTCTCCGCGGCCGGCTCGACCCGCTCATCGCCGTGCTCGACGCGCGCGCCCCCGCCGCCCACCGCCGCGTCGCCGCCGACGCCCTCGCCGCGAGCCCCAACCGCCGCGCCGAGCTGGCGCTCGACCGCGCCATCGCCCGCCGCGACCTCGCGGCGGTGGCCGGCGCCCACGTCCGGCTCATCCGCCTCGGCCGCCCCGAGACCGAGCCCCTGCTCCTCGCCGCCCTCGCCGCCGGCGGCGACGAGACGATGGCCCGCCGCTTCTGGGAGTGCGGCAACCCGACCCTGCGTGAGGCCGGCAAGGCCTGGTTCGAGGCTCACGGCATGAAGGAGGCCGGCGGCCGCTGGGTCCCCGGCGACTACCACTACGTCATCCTCTCCGGCGCCACCCCGGCGCCGCGCGAGCCGGACGTCCGCTGGGGGCGGCCGTAGTGACGGGAGATCTCGCCATGGCGAAGCGCTGGCTCGTGGTGCTGTGCGTCGCGGCGGCTGCCGCCGCTTGCCGACCGTCGGATCCCGGCGGGCCGGCGGCGATCCGGCTCGTGGACCTCTTCGAAGAGAAGCTCGTCTCGGGCTCGCGCGCGAAGGCGGCGG
The DNA here is from genome assembly GCA_036277075.1 of Thermoanaerobaculia bacterium. GTDB lineage: Bacteria > Acidobacteriota > Thermoanaerobaculia > Multivoradales > UBA5704 > DASUNQ01. The sequence continues at coordinate 39,832 of DASUNQ010000292.1, read as the reverse complement.
CCGCGCCGGTGCGCACCGAGTGGACGTTCGGCGAGGGCGACGCGCGCGGCTGGAAGGCGGGGCCCGGGGTCGCCGGGCTGGCGGTGCGCGGCGGGCTCCTCGTCGGCCGGACGACGACCGACTTTCCGATCTTCCACCTCGAGCGCACGAGCGGGCTCGAGGACCCGGACCAGCTTCACGCGGTCGAGGTGCGGCTGCGAGTCTCGGGCGGGGCGAACCTCTCGGTGGCGACGCGGCCGGGGCCGGTGGTCGACATGGCGCAGGAGGTCGGGATCGCGCGGCGGGTGCCCTGGACGATCACGACGCCGCTCCTCGGCGGCGACTCGGTCCAGACCTACACGATCGCGCCGCCGGCGCCGGTCTCGGGGTCGCGCATCCGGCATCTGCTGATCCGGCCGACGGACGCGGCGGGCGCCGAGTTCGCGGTCGAGTCGGTGCGGCTGGTCTTCCGGCGCGAGCACCTGGCGGGGGTGCCTTCGGGGGTGAGCTGGCAGGGGCTGCGCGACGTCTTCCGCGAAACGATCGTGACCCGCTCGCCCGAGACCGTGCGCTTCCGCGTGACTCTCCCGTCGCGGCCGCTGCTCGACCTCGCGGTCGGGACGCCGGAGGACGAGCCGGTGACCTTCCGCGTCGCGGCGCGCCGCGCGGGCGAAGAGACGGCGCTCATGACCTGGTCGGTGACGACGCCGCACCGCTGGGAGCGGCGGGTCGTCGATCTCGGCGCGCTCGCCGGCCAGGCGGTCGAGCTGTCGCTCGCGGCGACCGCGGAGAAGGACGGCACGATGGCGTTCTGGGGCGCGCCGGCGGTACGCCAGCGCGCCGCGGCGACCACCGCCCAAGCGTCCGCCGGCCCGCCGCAGGCCGTCATCCTCATCCAGGGCGACACTCTGCGGAAGGACCACCTCGAGGTCTACGGCTACGGCCGCAAGACGGCGCCGACGCTCACCCGGCTGGCCAAGGAGGGCGCGCTCTTCCACCACGCGATCACGCAGACGAGCTGGACCAAGGCGGCGACGCCGTCGATCATGACCGCGCTCTACCCGTCCACTCACGGCGTGCACCAGATCCCCGACCGGCTGCCGGCTTCGGCGACGACGCTCGCCGAGCTCTACCGGCAGGCCGGGTACGCGACCCTGTCGTTCTCCTCGGTCTCCTTCACCGGCCAGCTCACCAACCTCCACCAGGGGTTCGAGGAGCTGCACGAGTCGGAGTCGACGGCGGGGCGCGCCGGGCCGCGCGGCGCCAAGACCGCGCGCGAGTACGTGGACCGCCTCCTCGACTGGCTCGACGACCACCGCGACGTCCCCTTCTTCGTCTACCTCCACGTCTTCGATCCCCACTCCCCGTACGAGCCCAACCACCCCTACGACACGATGTGGGCCGACCCCGAGGGGCGCGAGGAGTACCTGCGCCAGCAGGAGGCCATCAAGAAGACGGTGGCGGACGCCTTCATGGCAAACCGGGGGATGGCGACGCCCGAGGAGCTGGTCGCGGCCGGGGTGGACCCGGCGGCCTTCATCCGCTACTCGAAGGACTGGTACGACGGCTCGATCCGCGGCATGGACCGCGAGATCGCGCGGCTGGTCGAGCGGCTGCGGGAGGTGGGGCTCGGCGAGCGCGCCGTCATCGCCTTCTTCTCCGACCACGGCGAGGAGTTCCACGACCACGGCCGGATGTGGCACGGGCAGAGCGTCTACGGCGAGATGATCCGCGTGCCGCTGATCTTCTGGGCGCCCGGGCGGGTGCCGGCAGGAGTCGAGGTCGAGGAGCCGGTGCAGCTCATCGACGTGATGCCGACGCTCGCCGAGCTCAGCGGCCTGGCGGCGCCGCGCGAGGTCCAGGGGCGGAGCCTGGGGCCGCTCCTCGGCGGCAAGGGTTGGAAGCGCCGGCCCGTCATCGCCGAGAAGCAGCCGATGGGCGCCACGGACCATCCCGCCGCCAGCGAGTCCTACGCCATCGTCGACGCCAACTGGAAGCTCATCCACAACGTCGTCCGGCCGCCGGAGAAGCCCGAGTTCGAGCTCTACGACTTCTATCGCGACCCGCTCGACCAGAGGGACCTGGCGGCCGCGCATCCGCGCGTCGTCGAGCGGCTGGCGCAGGCGCTCGGCGGCTGGCGCCGGACGGCCAGGGCCGCACGGCTCAAACCCGACAGCGAGACGGCCAAGGGCCTGAGCAAGGAGCAGCTCGAGCAGCTGCGGAGCCTGGGGTATGTGCAATGAGCGATGGCACACCTTCCCGCCCCTCGACGACCTGGTGTAGCGCGCGCTCCGCCTGGCCGCCGGGGACCACCAGCGCGGAGACGAAAACGTTGGTGTCGAAGACGACCTTCAATCCCCGAGGTAGGGGGCCAGGTCAAGCAAAGCCACCGCCAATCTACGAAGACCGCCGAGCCCGGCGTAAGTTACGGCAGGACTGGGGCTTGACGCGCGCCGCGCGCCGGCGGATTCAAGCCTCCGCAGGCGCGGGTTCAAAACTTCGGAGGCGCTCCTACCCGCTCCGTCCAGTCACCGCCCTCACTTCCCGCGCCGGGCCGGCCGCCGGGTCGAGCGCCCGCAGATATTGCCGGTCGAAGGCGGCAAGCTGGCTCTCGAGCTCGGAGTAGGGGCCGGGCTCCCAGGCGCTCGACACGACCCCGCGGTAGGCGTTCGCGCACAGCTCCCAGTCCTGGCGGTTGGTGAGGTCCCAGAAGTCGATCGCCGGCTGCGGGTCGAAGCCGGGGGCGGCGACGGCGTCGGGGTGGAAGAGCCAGTCGCAGAGGATGCGGGTGCGGTCGATGGCGAGCGGCTGGGCGCGGTGCAGGAGGACGTAGTCGGGGTGGAGCGAAAGAAAGGCGCTGGGGAAGAGGACGTAGTAGTAGACCCGCCCGCGCTGCTCGGGCGAGAGGCCGGGGAAGGGCGGCGCGCAGCGGCCGCCGTGCATCGTCATGCTCCCCTCGGGGTTCGTCATCCACATCGGGCCGCCGAGGACCGGCCCTTCGTCGAGGTCGTTCTCGGTCTGGCGGTACGGCGTCAGCTTGTTCAGGTGCGGGTGCACGTTGGGGCAGTGGTAACACTCGCTGTAGTTGTGGAAGAAGAGCTTCCAGTTGGCGGCGACCTCGTAGACCGTCTGATGCACCGAGCGCAGCTCGCGCAGCCGCCAGGGCTCGAACTTGCCGGCGAGCGCCGGCAACGCCTCGGCGAACGGCTGCGGGTCGCGCGCCAGGTTGAGGAACAGGAACCCCTCCCAGTCGGCGAGCGCCACGGGGTGCAGCGGGTAGTCGGCGCGGTCGAAGCCGGCGACGCCGGTCATGTTCGGCGCCGCCCGCAGCGCGCCGTCCAGCTCGTAGGTCCAGGCGTGGTACGGGCACTGGATGGCGCCGCCCAGGGTGCCGGCGGGCTCGCCGCAGAGCCGCGTGCCGCGGTGGCGGCAGTGGTTGTGGAAGGCGCGCACGGCGCTCTCGCCGTCGCGCAGCACCACGACGCTGTCGCGGCCGAGGTCGAAGACGAAGTAGCTGCCGGCCCGCTCGAGCTGCGAGACGTGGCCGGCGAGGAGCCAGGAGCGGCCGAAGATGCGCTCCCCTTCGGTGCGGAAGACCTCCTCCGAGGTGAAGTAGTCGCGGGGCAGCGTGCGCTGGCCGAAGGCGCTGCGCGGCTTCATGACGGCGCCATGATAACTTTCGTTCGCCCTCGCGGAAGCCGTCGGGACGCCGGATGCGACCGACCCCCTTGCGCCGCCTGCGCCGGCGCCTCATCCTGACCGTCATCGTCTACTGCTTTGCCGGTGCGGCGAGCCAGAAGCTCGTGCCCGGCGTGGACGAGATCTTCCCGTTCTTCGGCTGGTCTCTCTTCTCGAAGGTCCCGAACCTGGACAGCAGGTATTGGATCGTCATCGATCGGCACGACGGCCGGCCGGTCGAGCCTCCCGTCCCCTTCCTGCACGCCCCGGATTCGATCGTCACCGGCAACCGCTACATCGCCCGGAAGGTGATCCAGCGCCTGGGGCGCTCCCACGACGCCGGCGAGGCCGCGGAGGTCGAGCGCCTGCGCCGGCTCCTGGAGCGCAATTACCTGAAGGGCGGAGTGGGTTACGAGCTCCTCTTCGAGCGCTACGAGCCCCTGGAGAAGTGGAGGACCGGCGCGAGCCGAGAGAGGAGGAGCCTGGCGCGCTTCGACAGCGGTGACTCGCGTGAAGAGCAAGAGCCGCGTTGAGGCCGTCGCGGCGTTCTTCCGCCCGCGGACCGCCGGGCCGGCCGCGAGGAGGGCGGCTTTCCTGTGGCGGGCGGAGAGGTTCGTCGCCGCCCAGGCGCTCATCGGGGCCTTCTACGCCGTGCTCCTCTTCTTCGCTCTGGGTCATCTCTTCTCCTGGCAGGGCTACCTGAGCGCGACCGGTCTCACGCCTCGATGGCCGGTCTTCTGGCTGCGCTGGGTGGACGTCCGGACCGGGATCGCCTTCATCCTCTGGTTTCACCTCCTGGGCGGCCTTCTCGGCGTCACCCTCTCCGGCTACCGCTGGGCACGGATCCTGGTGTTCTGCTCCTGGCTGGAGTTCCTGGCGTTCATCTACTCGTTCGGCTCCATCAACCACGGCGACCACCTCGGCCTGCTCCTCAGCTTCGTCCTCATCTTCCTGCCTCGGGGATGGAGCTCCTCGCCGCCGCCCGCGCGGGGCCTGCGGGCCGCGACCCTGCTGGTGTTCTCCGGCTGCCAGGCCCTGATCATGCTGACCTACAGCATGTCGGGGTGGTGGAAGGCGGGCGGCGTCATCCAACAGGCGCTCGAAGGCGAGGTCACCTACCTCGCCCCCTCGGCGCTCGCTCGCCAGGTCGCGGCCAAGCTCCTCGCCGACGAGTCGACGAGCTTGCTCGGCCCGTGGCTGATCGAGCACGCCTGGGTGGGCTGGCCGCTGATGATCGGCGCTCTGTACCTGGAGATCTTCGCGCTCTGGGCGGTGCCTCGCCCGTCCCTGCACCGAGGCTGGGGCCTCGGCCTCATCCTCCTCCACGTCGCCACCCACCTGACGATGGGGGTCGGGTTCCCCCAGAACCCCCTGTGGCTCGCCCTGTTCTTCGTCCTCTCGCCCTTCCGCCCGCAACCGGCCTCCTGGCGGCAGGCGCTGCGCGACCTTCCCGTCTTCGGGCGGTGGTTCCGGCGGGTCTCCTAGAACGCCGACGTGTCGGCGTGGCTGGCCATCACACCCGGTGGATTGCGGTACTCGCGGATGGAGTGCCCCTCCGCCAGATCGCCGACCGTCAGGGTGAACTCGACGTCGGTGAGCGAGGCGTAGAACACCCACTGGTGGCCGTTGACCGCGGTGCCGTCGAGCACCTTGACCAGGAGCTCGACGATGGCCGGGTCGAAGAACCAGAAATAGCCGCCGTTGTCGCTCAGACGCACGGCGCGGCCCTCGCCGGCGGCGCCGTCGCGGGTCTTCCAGGCGACGCTGGCCTGGAAGCGTCCCCCGCGCAGACAGAGCTCGGTCGCGGTGCCGGTGCACGGGACCGGCGGATGGGTGGGCGCTGGAGCGCGGGCCATCGGCAGCCTCACGACGGACACCCTGGGCGTCGACGCGGCCGGCGAGGGGCCGCTCCGCGAGCAGTTGTCGCATTCGCCGAAGGAGTCGACGTCGGCGCCGCTCGCCATGGTGCCTTGCGGGTTGTGGTAGATGCGCTCGCGCGTGAAGGCGTAGTACGACTCGTGGCGGACCACGAGGTCGTACTCGACGTCGGTGAGCGAGCCGTAGAAGACCCAGAAGCGGCCGTTGACGGCGCGGCCGTCGACGATCTTGACCAGCAGCTCGGGGTTGCCGGCGTCGAAGAACCAGAAGCCGCCGGTGTCGGCGGTCAGCGGGAAGGCCTGGCCCGCGGCGAACGTCCCGTCCGGCTTCCGGAACCTCACCGACACCTCGAAGCGGTCGGCGAGGAAGAGCTGCGTGGCGCTGGCCAGCGTAGCGGCGACCGCGAAGCGCTGCGCGAAGACGCCGAAGTAGCTGCCGTCCTGGGTGTCCTCGCCCGTCCTGTCCGCCGGCAGGCCGGACGGCGAGAACATGCCGGAGCTATAGGCCGCGACCCAGCTCCCGTAGGGGACGCCCTCGGCGCTCCGCTGCGCGTTGGTCGCGACCGCCGGGTCCTCGTGGTTGTCGTACGGGAACTCGTTGACCGGGAACTCCGGCGCGAGCGGCGTCCATTGCGCGTCGAAGACCCGCCCGACGATCGTCCTGCCCGACCTCGACCAGACGACCAGCGCGCCCTCGAGGAAGGGGGTCGCCGCGACGGCGCCCGGCCAGGACTCGGCGCTCAACGTCGCGATCGGACCGCCGACGAAGGCCGGCGAGTAGGTGCGCGCGAAGACCCCGGTCCGCTGCGGTTGGCCGAAGACCTCGCTGCGCCAGACCACGGCGAAGCCGCCGCCGGGGCGCGCCAGGGGCACGGGGGACCGCAGCCGGTCGCCGACCGTCACCGCGCCGGGGTCGACGGGGAGGGCGGAGTGGAGAGGGGTGCCGTCGGGGGCGAAGGGGCGGGCCCAGAGGCTCGGCGCCTCCAGCGGTTCCGACGGGCCGCCGCTCCAGGCCGCCACCCAGCCCGCGGGCGACGCGGCGATTCCGACGTCGCCGGCGGTCGCGACCGTGCCGGCCTCGACGGTGGCCCCCGGCGCACAGCCGGGGGCCAGGCGCCGCACCCGCACGAGATCGGTCCCGATCCGCCGCTCCGCCCAGACGACGAGCGCCTCCCCCTGGCCGGTGATCGCGACGTCCGGCCGGGTCGACTCTTGCTGGCCGCCCGTGTCCAAGCGGACCGGAGGGCCCAGGGCGGCGGCCAGAGGCGAGAAGCAACGCGCGTGGACGCCGCCGTCGTCCGGGCTCGCCCAGGCGACGACGAAGCCCCCGTCGGGCGCCATCGCGACCCGCCCGCCGGACGGCGCGACCGCGGTCGCGCCGTGGACCGGCAGGTCGCCGGTCTGGGGCTCGCCGAGGTAGTCGAACCGCCGCGCGTAGAGGGCGCGGCTGGTCGCGTCCGGCTGCGTCTCGCTCACCCAGACGAAGACCGAGTTGCCGGTGGCGTCGAGAGCGACGTCGGCGTGGTGCTGCTGGTGAAAGGCGTGGACGTTGACCTGGAACTCGGGCCCGATGCGCGCCGGGACGCGGTTCGGCGGGGGGTCGTACGGGTCCTGGGCGTGAGCGGCCGGGCCGGCGAGCAAGCACAGCAATGGGGCGGCGAAGCGGACACGTCGACTGCGGGACATCCAGGCGCTCCTTCCAGGTGCTCGTCGTTATAGCATGCAACCCGGCGCCTTTCCGGCCCCATTCCCCTCGGACGATGCCGATCCCGTCGCCGTTCCACGAGCGCACCGCCAAGCTCTGCACCAGCTATCGCTGGAAGGACTGGTCGGGATACGCCGCGGTCTGCAGCTACGACACGACGCACGACCGCGAGTACTTCGCCTTCCGCGAGTCGGCGGGGTTGCTCGACGTCTCGCCGCTCTTCAAGTACGAGGTCTACGGGCCCGACGCCGCCGCCCTGCTGTCGCGGATGATGGTGCGCGACGTCTCGAAGCTCAAGGTCGGGCGCGTCGGCTACTCCTGCTGGTGCGACGACTACGGCAAGGTGATCGACGACGGCACGGTGACGCGCCTCGACGAGGACTACTACCGTGTCACCGCCGCCGACCCGACGCTGCACTGGCTGCAGACGGTGGGGCGCGGCATGCGGGTCACCCTCGAGGACTCGAGCGCGCGGCTGGCCGCCGCGGCGCTCCAGGGCCCGCGCTCGCGCGAGATCCTGCGCGCGGCGAGCGACGCCGACATGGACGGCCTCAAGTTCTTCGGCGCCACCCGCGCCCGGCTCGACGGGCTCGACGCCTGGATCACCCGCACCGGCTACACCGGCGACCTCGGCTACGAGGTGTGGGTCGAGAGGGGGGAGGCGCCGCGCCTCTGGGACGCGCTGATGGACGCCGGCCGGCCGCACGGCATCACTCCCGCGGGGCTCGACGCGCTCGACGTCTCGCGCATCGAGGCCGGGTTCATCCTGCTCGGCGTCGACTACTTCAGCGCCCCCAAGGTGGTGCTCGAGGCGCGCAAGTCGACGCCGTACGAGATCGGGCTGGGGTGGCTGGTCGACTTCGAGCGCAAGCGGTTCCCGAGCTTCGTCGGCCGCGAGGCGCTGGAGGCGGAGAAGAAGCGCGGCTCGGTGTCCGGCTCGTGGGCGCTGGTCGGCCTCGAGGTGGCCTGGGAGGCGCTCGAGGCGCTCTACGAGAGCTTCTCGCTGCCCCCGAACCTGCCGGCGACCGCGCGCCGCGACGGCCTGCCGGTCTACGACGAGACCGGCAGACAGGTGGGCAAGGTGACCAGCCACACCTGGTCGCCGGTGCTCAAGAAGTACGTCGCGCTCGCCTCGCTGCTGGCGCCGCACGCCGAGCCGGGGACGGTGCTTCAGATGGAGCACACGGTCGAGTTCGAGCGCCGGAAGGTGCCGGCGAAAGTGGTGAAGACCCCGTTCTTCGACCCCGAGAGGAAGCGCAAGCCGTGAGCGTCGCCGCGGGCGCTCAGCGCTACGACGCGGTCGTCGTCGGCGCCGGGCACAACGGCCTGATCTGCGCCGCCTACCTCGCCAAGGCGGGGCGGAAGGTCCTCGTCCTCGAGCGCCGCCACCAGGTCGGCGGCGCCACCACGACCGAGGAGATCCACCCCGGCTTCAAGTACTCCTGCTGCTCGTACGTCGTCTCGCTGCTGCGCCCGTGGATCATCCGCGACCTCGATCTGCCGCGCCACGGCTACGAGGTGCTGCCGCTCGAGGAGACCTTCACCCCGTTCCCCGACGGCCGCTCCCTGCTGCGCGACGCCGACCCCGAGCGCACCAAGCGCGCCATCGCCCGCTTCTCGCCGCGCGACGCCGAGGTCTACAAGGAGTTCGGCCAGAAGATGGCCGAGCTCGGGCGGCTGGTCAAACCGATGATCGACGGCCCCGCCCCCGACCCGGTGTCGCGCAACCCGTTCGAGCTGCTGCGCCTGGCCCGGCTCGCCCGGCACGTGCGCGGGCAGGGGGAGGAGTGGCTGATCGGCAACGTCAAGATGATGACGATGTCGGCGGTCGATTTCCTCTCCGAGTGGTTCGAGTGCGAGCAGCTCATCGCGCCGATGTCGGTGTCCGGGATCATCGGCACCTTCCTCGGCGTGCGCTCGCCGGGCACGGCGTACGTGCTGCTCCACCACTACATGGGCGACATCGACGGCTCCTATCGCGCCTGGGGGCTGCCCAAGGGGGGCACCGGCGCGGTGGCCGAGGCGATCGCCGCCGCGGCGCGCGAGCTCGGGGTCGAGATCCGGCTCTCCGCGCCGGTGGCGCACCTGCGGATGCAGAACGGCCGCGCCACCGGCGTGGTGCTCGAGAACGGCGACGAGATCGCCGCCCGGCAGGTGGTCTCCGGCGTCGATCCGCACCGCACCTTCCTGCGCCTGGTCGGCGAGCGGCACCTCGACCCCGAGCTCGCCAAGCAGGTCAAGCGCTTCAAGATGCGCGGCTCGACCGGCAAGGTGAACCTCGCCCTCGACGCGCTGCCCGAGTTCGCCTGCCTGCCCGGCGAGGGACCGCACCTGCGCGGCGACATCACCATCGCGCCCTCGATCGACTACCTCGAGCGCGCCTACGACGCCGCCAAGTACGGCGCCTTCTCGCCCCGGCCCTTCATGGACATCGTCATCCCGTCGCTCACCGACCCGACGGTGGCGCCGCCGGGAAAGCACACGATGTCGATCTTCGTCCAGTACGCGCCCTACCACCTGAAGGAGGGAGCCGCCGACTGGCCCAACCAGCGCGAGGCCTTCGGCGACGCGGTCGTCGACACGCTCTCCGAGTACATGCCGAACCTCAAGGACCGCATCCTCCACCGCCAGGTGCTGACGCCGCTCGACCTGGAGGAGATCTACGGCCTGACCGAGGGCAACATCTTCCACGGCGAGCTGTCGCTCGAGCAGCTCGCGTTCCTGCGCCCGATCGCCGGCTGGAGCCGCTGGCGGACGCCCATCGAGGGGCTCTGGATGTGCGCCTCGGGGACGCACCCGGGCGGCGGCATCATGGGCGCGCCGGGCGCGCTCTGCGCGCGCACGATGCTCGAGGGCCGGGCACTCTAGATGACCGGAGCCCGCTACGACGTCGCCGTCATCGGCGGCGGCCAGAACGGGCTCGCGGCCGCCGCGCGGCTGGCGGGTGCGGGAAGGAAGATCGTCGTCCTCGAGCGGCGCGCGGCGGCCGGAGGCCTCGCCGGCGCGACCGAGCTTCACCCCGGCTACACGGTGCCGGGGGTCCTCCACGACGAGGGGCTGGTGTCGCCGCGCGTCGCCGCCGCGCTCGGCCTCGAGCGGCACGGCCTCGCCTGGCGCGAGGCGCCGCCGACCCTCCTCACCGAGGCGGACGGCCCCGGCATCCTGCTCGACGGCGACGCAGCGCGCGCCGACGGCGAGCTGCGGGCGCGCTCGCCGCACGACGCCGCGGCCTACGCCCGCTACCGCGGCTTCGTCGCCAAGCTCCGCCCGCTGGTCCGGAAGGTCATGGGCTCGCCGCCGCCGCCGCTCTCGCCCGCCGGCGCCGGCGACTTCTGGGAGATCGCGCGGCAGGGGCTCGGGGTCTGGCGCCTCGGACGCCGCGACACGCTGGAGCTCCTGCGCGTGGCGCCGATGTGCGTCGCCGACTTCCTCAACGAGCAGTTCGAGACGCCGCTCCTGGTCGAAGGGCTGGCGGCGCCGGCGGTCGCCGGCACCTTCGCCGGCCCCTGGTCGGCCGGCACCAACACCAACCTGCTGCTCCTCGAGGGCGCCGCGGGCCGCTGGGTGGCGGGCGGACCGGCGGCGCTCGTCGCCGCCCTCGAGCGCGCCGCGCGCGCCGCGGGGGCGGAGGTGCGCACCGGCGCCGAGGTGGCGCGGATCCGCGTCGAAGGGGGGCGCGCGGCCGGCGTCACCCTCGCTTCGGGCGAGGCGCTCGACGCCTCGGCGGTCGTCGCCACCGGCGACCCGAAGCGCGCCTTCCTCGAGCTCGTCGCCCCGGGCACCCTGCCGATCCGCATCGAGGACGAGTACCGCCGGATCCGCATGCGCGGCACCGCGGCGAAAGTGCACCTCGCCCTCGACGGCCCGCTCGAGCTGGCGGCCCGGCCCGGCCGGCGCTTCGAGTCGATCCGCATCGGCGGCGGCCACGTCGACGACCTCGAGCGCGCTTTCGACCCGGTCAAATACCGCGCCCTCCCCGAGCGGCCGCACCTCGAGGTCCGCGTCCCCACCGTCGCCGACCCGGCGCTCGCGCCGGCCGGCCATCACGTCGTCTCGGTCCTCGTCAGCTACGCCACGCACGACGTCGAGGGCGGCTGGACCGAGGATCGCCGCGCCGCGCTCCTCGAGTCGGTCCTCGCCATCCTCGAGCGGCACGCTCCCGGCGTCCGCGACCGGATCGTGGCGCAGGAGCTGCTAACGCCGGTCGACCTCGAAGCGCGCTACGCCTTGACCGGCGGCCAGCTCCACCACGGCGAGCCGGCGCTCGACCAGCTCCTGGTGATGCGCCCGACGCCCTCGGCGGCGCGCTACGCGACCTCGGTCCCCGGCCTCTACCTCGGCGGCAGCGGCAGCCACGCCGGCGGCGGGGTCACCTGCACGGCAGGCTGGCTGGCGGCGGGAGCGGCGCTGCGCGGGCATTGACCGCCGGAGGCACGGCCGCTCGGGCACTTCGCTTGCACCAGCGCATCAGCGAGGAGCGACCCATGCTGAGAGACAGCAAGGCCTTCAGCGGCTTTTCGGTGGACGATCTCCAGAAGGCGAAGCAGTTTTACGGCGGAACGCTCGGTCTGCAGGTTTCCGAGACCGAGGGCATGTTGAGCCTGCAGCTCGCGGGCGGCACGGCGGTGTTCATCTACCCCAAGCCGAACCATGAGCCGGCGACCTTCACCATCCTGAACTTCCCGGTCGGCGACATCGAGGAAGCCGTGGACCGGCTGACCCGGAGCGGCGTGCGCTTCGAGCAGTACGGAGGCGAGATCGAGACGGACGAGAAGGGGATCCACCGCGGCGAGGGGCCGTTGATCGCATGGTTCAAGGACCCCGCCGGCAACATCCTGTCCGTGCTCGAGCAGTAACGCCGCCCCCCGCCCGGCGTTTCCGCCCGACGCCCGATCGCCGGGGCGGTCGCCGACGCAGGTGCTCGCGCAACGCCGAGACCAGCTCGGCGAAGACCGGCGCCCACGCGCCCGGGCGCGGCTGGCGGAAGATGCGCATCGTCGGGTACCACGGGCTGTCCGTCCGCTCGACCATCCAGCGCCAGTCCGCCCAGTACGGCACCACCATCCAGACCGGCCGCGCGAGGCCCCCGGCGAGGTGCGCGATCGAGGTGTCGATTGTGACGACGAGATCGAGGCTCTCCATGATCGCCGCCGTGTCCATGAAGGGGCCGGTCTCACCGTCGATGTCCCCCAGGTCGCGCACGGACGTCGGCTCGCCGGCCGCCAGCTCCTCGCGGCCGGCGCCGACCTGGAGGCTGTAGACCGTCACCCCCGGCACCTCACAGAGCGGCGCCATGTCGCGCAGCGCGCAGCGGCGGACCAGGCCGTCCTTCTGGTGGGGGTTGCCGTGCCACGCCACACCCACCTTGAACCCGCCGTCGCCCCCGAGGCGCGCCGCCCAGCGCGCGCGCAGGGCGGGGTCGGCGCGCAGGTAGGGGACCTCGGCCGGGATCGTCTCCAGCGTGTCGCCCAAGATCGCCGGCAGCTCGAGCAGCGTCGCCTGGACGTCGAAGGGGCCGGGGTCCTCCATGATCGAGCGGACCGCCGCGGCTCCGGGCTGGCGGCCGAGGAGCGGCAGCAGGTTCGGCTGCACCTGGAGGACGACGCGCCCCCCCATCGCCGCCACCCGCGGCACGTAGCGGACGAACTGCAGCGTGTCGCCCAGGCCGTGCTGGGCATAGAGCAGGATCGTGCGGCCGGCGAGCGGGCCGCCCTCCCAGCGCCGCTCGCGGATGCGGTGCGGGTAGACGGCGCGGTGGGCGTCGAACATCCCGTAACCGCGCGCGTAGTCCCCCTGCATCAGCCAGAGGTTGCTCTCGCAGTAGCGGGCATAGTCGCAGCCGGGGTCCGCCTCCTGCGCGGCGCGGAAGGCGGCCAGGGCTTCGCTCCAGCGGCGCTCGCGCACGAAGAAGATCCCGAGGTTGACGTGGGCCACCGGCCAGCCCGGCTCGAGCTCGACCGCGCGGCACAGCAGCGCCGGCCCCTCCTCGACGTCCCCCTGGAGGACGAGCGCGCTGCCGAGGTCGGTGAGGGCCCCGGCGTGGTCGGGCACGAGCGCCAGCGCCCGGCGTTGCGCCGCGACGGCGTCGTCGAGCTCGCGCTCCTGGCAGAGGAGCGCGCCGAGGAGGTAGTGCGCGTCGGCGTGCCCGGGGGCGAGCTTCGCCGCCAGGCGGTAGCAGGGGAGCGCCGAGTCGGGGTGGCCGACGTGGCGCCAGGAGGTGCCGAGGTTGAGCAGCGCCGGCACGTGCCCGGCGTCGAGGCGCAGCGCGTTCTGGAAGGCGGCCGCCGCTTCGAGGAAGTGGCCGCGCGCCGCGTGCTCCAGGCCGATGCCGACGTAGGCGTCGGCGGGAGAAGACGCCGTTGCGAGGCCGGCTGGAGCGGGCTCGGACGGGGTCACGGCTTCTTCGCGGCCTCGCCGTGGATCAGGTTGTAGAGCCAGCAGAGGACCCCCGCGAGGCTGTGGGCGCCGGTGGGGACGGAGGACACCCGCGGCGGCCGCGCCGGCGGTGCGTCGTAGCTCGTCTCCGGCGCCGGCTCCGGCGCCGCGCACTGGGGCGGCGGGTAGGTGTTCGCCGTGATCAGGTCCTCGAGTTTCGGCGCCGAGTGGACCCGCGGCGTCAGGCTGTCGCTCAGCCCGAACTGCGCGATCAGCGTGCTGAGGATGCTGGTGTGGTCGAACGGGTGCGCGAGCACCGGCGCCAGGCCCTGACGCTTCGGGTAGACGGTGCGGGGCTTGATCGACGGATTGATCAGGATGGCGGGCACGCGGACGCCGTAGCGGTCGTAGTTGAAGTTGTCGACCGGCGTCTCGAAGGGCGAGACCGCGGAGGGCGGCGGCACGTGGTCGAAGAGGCCGCCGTGCTCGTCGTAGGTGACGATGAGCAGCGTCTTGGCGAACGTCTCGGGATGCCTGCGGAGGATCGAGTAGACCTCCCAGAGCAGCCGCTCGCCGTCCATGACGTTGACCGGCGGCGGCAGCGAGTCGCCGTTGGGGTCGTCGCAGTCCAGCCCCGCGCCCCCGGGGTGGTTGGAGTTGACCGTGCCGAAGAAGAAGTTGGAGTAGCGCGGCTCGATGAAGGAGTACTTGGGGAGCTGGTGGGCCTTGATGTCGTTCTCGAAGTTCGTCCCGCGGCCCAGGCCGTCGTAGTCGTGGAAGTGGAAGACGTTGCCGCCGAAGGGCCGGTCGAGGCTGAAGCACCAGTGTTGGTAGACGTACTGGCAGAGGACCGAGAGCGGCACGTCGTGGTAGTAGACCTTCCAGTTGAGGTGGGCCGGCCCGTCGGGAAGGATGCTGCACGGCGACACCCCGTCCGGGTTGGCCTCGTCGAGGAGCTCGAAGATCGTCTTGTCCGTGACCGGCGGCCGCGGGGGGAAATGCTTGTCCAGGTCCTTCGCGTAGTCCGGGTTGTCGATGCGCGAGAGGTTGGTGCCGGGCATCTTGCTCGGCGTCCCGCAGTGGGCGAGCACCCGGTTCGCCAGCGTCTGCACCGGGGCCGCGGCGAACCAGTAGTCGCAGACGGCGTACCCCTGCGCCAGGCAGGAGGTGACCGGCATCGACGCGCCCGAGTAGTACTGCATGATGTCCTTCGCCACCGGCTTGACCGCCGGCCAGCCGGCGCCGGGCGGGGCCGCCTTCTGCTGCGTGTAGTTCCAGGCGAAGCCCGACATCGGCGGCAGCACGCCGCTCGGCAGCACGCTGGCGTTCGAGCCGAAGATCTGCTGCACCATGTCGGCGTACAGCTCGCCGGGATCGGGGTAGGGCATGATCCAGATCGACGAGGTCGCCGGCCCCTGGAAGACCTTCACCGAGCCGGCTCTCGGGTTCGCCGGGTCGCGCGGGTTGGTCTCGTTGCCGAGCAGGCCGCGGTAGAGCCCCTGCTTCGTCAGGTCGGGGTAGAGCCCGCCGAGGACGTTGTCGAAGGAGCGGTTCTCGAGCATCAGGACGACGACGTGCTCGATCGCGTCGGTCAGCGGCTTGGCCATGGCGAACCTCCCTCCCTTAGTCCCGTTTGGGGCAGAACACGAACCGCAATCTTTCAGCCGGGATGAATCTAGCGCAGTGCGCGGCCAGGGCGCGCGCGGGGCCGTCGTCGTCCCCGTAGTGCAGCTCGGCCGCCAGGTAGTCGATCCGCTCGAGCGCGCGCGGCCGGCTCAGGATCTCGTACTCCATCCCCTCGCAGTCGAGCTTGAGCAGCCGGCAGCGGCCGCCCGGCGGCAGCGCCGCGTCGCAGACGGCGGCGAGGGTCGCCGACGGCGCGGCGACCGCGGCGCCGGCACCGGGCAGGTCGAACGCCGCCGTGGCGCCGCCGGTGTTCGAGGGCAGGCAGCGCAGCTCGATCGCGCGGCCGTCCGCCGTGACCGCCCGCCGCTCCAGGCGCACGTTTCCGACGCCGTTGAGGCGGAGGTTCTCCGCGCAGCTGCGATGGTTGACCGGGTGCGGCTCGAAGGCGTGGATGCGCAGCAGGGGCCAGCGCTTGGCGAGATAGATGCTCACCAGACCGACGTGGGCGCCGACGTCGATGACGACGTCGCCCGCACGGAACGGAACGGACTCCAGGCCGTAGACGTCGGCGAGCAGCTCGCCGGCCACGCGGTCCGCCGACAGGGAGCCCTCTTCGTCGTAGGCGAGCAGGTCGACGCCGCGGATCTCGAACCGGTGCAGCGTTCTCCGACCGTTTTCCATGCCTCGGGCCCCCCCGCCATCCTACCCACCCATGACGGAGCGCGGAAACGGCGCACGCGTTGCATGAGCCTGGCCGCGGCTCGACGAAGACGAAGAAGAAGTGACGAGCCGCCGGATCCCGGCTAGGACCCCGCGCGGGCGCCGAAGATGCGCTCCAGCTCGTAGGGGGGCGTGACCTCCAACTGATCGTAGCGGCAGGCCCGCGGCGGCTTGTCGGGGCGCCAGCGCAGGAACTGCGCGGCGTGCCGGAAGCGCGTCCCCTGCATGTGGTCGTAGGCGACCTCGCAGACGCGCTCGGGCCGCAGCGGCTCCCAGGTCAGGTCCTTGCCACGGTTCCAGCGGCTGGTCGCGCCGGGCAGGCGTTGCCCCGTGACACTCGCCGCCGACTGCGCCTGCGCCCAATCGCGCCAGGGGTGGTCCGCAAGGGCCTTCTTCCGCAGCGGCGCCAGCTCGGCGACGAGCTGCTTGCGCACGGCGTTGGTGAACGCCGCGGCGACGCCGACGTGATGGAGCGTGCCCGCGTCGTCGTAGAGGCCGAGCAGGAGCGAGCCGACCATCGTGCCCGCGCCGTTCTTGTGCCAGCGGAAGCCGGCGACCACGCAGTCGGCCGTGCGCGTGTGCTTCACCTTGATCATGGTGCGCGCGCCGGCGCGGTAGGGCTCGTCCAGACGCTTGGCGATGACGCCGTCGAGCCCGGCCCCTTCGAAGCGGCGGAACCAGTCCTCGGCGAGCGCGCGGTCGCGCGTGACCGGCGAGAGGTGCACCTGCGGAGAGGCCTTCGCCAGCGCCCGCTCGAGCCGCTCGCGCCGCGCCACAAGCGGCTGCTCGCGCAGGTCTTCGTCCCCCAGCGCCAGGAGGTCCCAGGCCACGAACGAGGCGGGGGAATGCTCGGCCAGCAGCTTCACCCGCGACGCGGCGGGATGGATGCGCAGGAGCAGTGCGTCGAAGTCGAGCCCGCCCGCGCCGGCGATGACGATCTCGCCGTCGACGACGGAGCGCTCGGGCAGCGCGGCGGCGAGCGGCGCCAGGAGCTCGGGAAAGTAGCGGTTCATCGGCTTCTCGTCCCGGCTCTGCAGCACGATCTCGTCGCCGTCGCGGAACACCAGGGTGCGGAAGCCGTCCCACTTGGGCTCGAACAGCCAGCCTTCGCCGGCGGGCAGGGCCTCGGCGGCGCTGGACAGCATGGGCTCGAGCGGCGGCGCGAAGGGGAGGCTCACGCGGCAATCCTAGCCTCCCGGACGGCGGAGCCCTGAGCCCGGCGCGCTATTCGGCCGCCAGGGCCTCGAGGGGCGAAACCCTCGCCGCGTTGCGGCCGGGGAGCCAGCAGGCGAAGAGAGCGGCGCCGAGCAGGCCCGCCGCGGCGGCGGCGAGCGTCAGCGGGTCGGCCGCACCCACGCCGAAGAGCAGCGCCTGGAGCAGGCGTACCTCGAGCACCGCGAGCAGGAGACCCAGCGCGAGCCCCGCGACCGCGACGCCCATGCCACGCCGGACGATCATCCAGGTGACCGACTGCGGCCCGGCGCCGAGGGCGATCCGCACGCCGATCTCGCGCCGGCGCTGCCGCACCGAGTAGGACATCAGGGCGAAGACGCCGAGCGAGGCGAGCAGGAGCGCCGTCGCGCCGAAGGCGCCGACGATGACGGTCCAGCGCCGGGGATCGGCGAGCTCGCCGGCGAGCCGCTCCGCCAGGGTCGCCTGCGCCACCGGGAGCTCGGGGTCGAGCCGGCGCACGACCTCGCGCAACGCGGCCAGGGTCTCGGCCGCCGTGCCCCGGCCGCGCGCCACGAAGTGCGCGTCCCGCGGCTCGCCCTGCGCGAACGGGAGGTAGACCGCCTCCCCGGCGTTCTCGAGGCCGAGGTACTTGACGTCGCCCACCACGCCGACGATCGTCGTCCGCGGGCACTCCAGGCAGCCGCCCGTGATCATCTGCCGGCCGACCGGCGACTCGCCCGGGTAGAACCGCCGCGCCCACGCCTCGGTGACGATGGCGACCGGCGGCGCCTCGGCGGTGTCGCCGGCGCGGAACGCCCGGCCGTCGAGGAGCGGCACGCCGAGCGCCGCGAAGTAGCCGTTGGTCGCGAAGACCCACGGCGACGTCGGCTGCGAGGCGCCCGCCGGCACCGGGCGGTCCACGAGGTCGAAGTTGTTCTCGTTGCCGGGCTGGCTCGGCGGCAGCTCGGTCGACAGCCCGAACGCCTCGATGCCGCCGAGCTCGGCGACCAGCGCCTCGACGCGCCGCCAGAAGGCCGGCGTCGCCTCGTCGGGGTGGCGGGCCTCCGGCAGCGCGACCGACGTGGTCACGACCCCGGCCGCCTCGAACCCCGGATCGACCCGCTGGAGCCGGAGGAAGCTGTTGAGCAGCAGCCCCGCGCCGAGCAGCAGCGGCAGCGCCAGCGCGAACTCCGCCGTCACCAGGGCCGTGCGCACGGCGTGCGTGCCGCGGCCCGGTCCGACGCGCCGGTCGCCGGCGCCGAGCCCCGCGGCGCGCCCGGGCCGGAGCGCCGCGAAGAGCGGCGGCAGGCTCACCAGGACGCCGACGATGAGCGTCGCCGCGGCGACGAAGGCGAGCGCGCGCCAGTCGAGCCCGACCTCGGCCTGCCGCGGCAGGTACGGCGCCAGCGTCCCGGCCAGGCGCACGCCGAGCGCCGCGACGAGCAGGCCGGCGAGACCCGCGAACGAGGTCAGGGTCAGCCCCTCGACGAGCACCATCCGCACCAGCCGGGCGCGCGGCGCCCCGAGCGCGACGCGCACGGCGAGCTCCTGGGCGCGCGCCGAGGCGCGGACGAGGACGAGCGTCGCGACGTTGGCGACGGCGATGAGCAGGACGAGCGCGACGGCGGCCGCGAACAGCCCGAGGCTGCGGCCGGCGTCGCCGACGATCGAGTCGCGGAGCGGCACCGGCGTGAAGCGCGCCTCGCGCTCCTGGAACCCGGCCGACCAGAGCGGGAAGATCCGCTCGCTGATGCCCGCGAGGTCGCGCGCCGCCTCGGCGAGAGTGACCCCCTCCCGCAGGCGCGCGATGCCGCGGATCCAGAACGGCCCGCGCCGGGTCGGCGTCTCCATCTGGATCGCGGGCCAGACGCCGAGGGGCCAGCCGGCCAGGCCGGCGGCGGCGGCCGGGCCGCCGGGCAGCACGCCGACGACCTCGTGGCTCTTGCCGTCGAGCGTGACCGCCCGCCCCAGCGCCGCGCGCGCGCCGCCGAACAGCTCGCCGGCGAGCTCGTGCGACAGCACGGCGACCGGCGGCGCGCCGAGCGTCTCGTCGCGCGGCTGGATCAGCCGGCCCACGGCGGGGACGACGCCGAGCGCCTGGAAGAAGCCGGTCGTCGCGCGGCCCGCGAAGACCAGTTGCGGCTCACCCGCCCCCGACAGCGCCATCGTGGCGAGCTGGACCCCGCCGAAGGCGTCGAAGCTCCGCTGCTGATCGCGGATGGCCTGGTAATCGACCGTCGAGAGGTTCGAGTAGTCCCGCGTCGCCCGCGGATAGACCCGCACCAGCCGCTCGGCGTGGGGGTGCGGCAGCGGCGCGAGCACGACCGCGTCGACGACCGCGAACGAGGCCGCGGTCGCCCCGATCCCGACGCCCAGGACCAGGATCGCGCCGCAGGCGAAGCCGGGGTTGCGCCGCAGCCCGCGCAGCGCGTGGCGCACGTCGCCGGCGGCGTCCTGGAGGGGGCGCACGCCCGTGGCGTCGCGGGCCTCCTCCTTGAAGCGGTCGACGCCGCCGAAGGCGAGCGCCGCCTCGCGCCGTGCCGCGTCCGGGTCCGCGCCCCGCCGGCCGCGCTCCTCGGCTTCTCGCTCGACGTGGAAGCGCATCTCCTCCTCGAGCTCGCGCTGGTGCCGCCGCGGGAAGAGCAGCGCGCGAAGCCGCGCGGAGAGGTCGGAGAGCGCGCTCACGACGCGTCCTCGGCGAGCCGGCCGCGCAGGATGACGGCGATGACGTCCACCGTGCGCTCCCAGGCTTCGGTCTCGACGGCGAGCTGGCGCTCGCCGGCCCGGGTGAGCCGGTAGTAGCGCGCGCGCCGGTTGTTCTCGCTCGTCCGCCACTCCGAGCGGATCCACCCCTTGCGCAGCATGCGCTGCAGCGCCGGGTAGAGCGATCCCTGCTGCACCTCGAACGCGCCGCCCGAGAGCTGCTCGATCCGCTGCCCGATCCCCCAGCCGTGCATCGGCTCGAGCGACAGCGCCTTCAAGGTCAGCATCTCGAGCGTGCCCTGCAGAATCTCGGCGGTCCTGGTCGTCACCGGCTTCTCCTCTAGAAGGACTAGAGGGATGATACGGACGCTCTTCTAGGCCGTCAAGAGGAGGGCGGGGCGCGCCGGCGGATAGGATGGACGCATGCGGACCCGCCGCGCGCTGCTCTGGGTGATCGCCGTGAGCCTGGCGGTCATCGCCATCGCCAGCGGGGCGCTGCTCTGGCTGCGCGTCGAAGAGGAGTCGGAATTCGAGGTGACGGGCGAGGAGCCGGCCCCGGCGGCGGCCGATTCGCCGCTCGAGGAGCTCGCCACCGCCATCGGCTTCGACGAGGACGACTGCGGCCGCGACATGCTCTACGCCGCCACCGGCGGCATCACCGGCAACGCCGAGGGCGAGAGCCCGGTCGAGAGCCCCCGCGCACCCTTCTCTCTCAAGTTCAAGGACGAGGTGAGCCCGTACAGCCTGATGTCGACCTTCGTGCTCCCGGGCGAGCAGCTCGAGGTCGAGGCGGTCTTCACCGACCAGCCTCTCACGCTCGAGGCCTCGGTCGAGGAGGGCGAGCTGGTGCGCGTGGCCCCCGACCGCTGGCTCTGGACGGCGCCGCAGGAGACCGGCGGCGTGCACTGCCTGACGGTGCGCGAGGCGGCCTCCGAGCACAGCACCTGCCTCAACGCCTTCGTGATGGTGCCGTACGCGGGCGAGGAGGAAGTCAACGGCTACCCCATCGGCCGCTATCAGCCGACGTCGCTGCGGGGGCAGCCGACCTACGAGAGGCCGCGCGGGCTCGTCGAGGTGACGCGCGAGAACCTCGGCACCTGGGTCTCGCCCCACTTCCGGCTGGCGCAGTTCGTCGGCAAGCAGGAGAGCGACTATCCCAAGTACCTCGTCCTGCGCACGCGCCTCCTGCTCAAGCTGGAGACGGTGCTCGAAGAGCTGCGCGAGCGCGGCATCGACGCCGACACCCTCTTCGTGATGAGCGGCTACCGGACTCCCTTCTACAACGCCGCCATCGGCAACACCACCACCTACAGCCGCCACTCCTACGGCGACGCCGCCGACGTCTTCGTCGACCGCGACGACGACGCGCGGATGGACGACATCAACGGCGACGGCAAGGCCGACCTCGGCGACGCCCTGCTCATCTACGGCATGGTCGAGGAGCTCTCCAAGGACACCTGGTTCCAGCCCTTCGAAGGGGGCCTCGGCATCTACCCACCCAACCCCCGCTTCGGCCCCATGGTGCACATGGACACGCGGGGGGAGAAGGCGCGGTGGAAGGGGTAGGGCGCGCCGGCTGCCCCAGCATTGGTCGCCGAGCTCGCGCGCCGTAGCTCAGTTGACTTTGCGCGCCAAGACCTGGCCACCTGATGCCGTCGGAATGGCAAGCTCCCCTTCCTCGCGATGAAACCGCATGCGAGTCACTCTGCTCGTGGGTACATCGAGCGACGCAAACTCGTCCGCGGAGATCGGCAAGAAACGCGGTGGAGTCGGTGCGCTGACATCGATCGCCCAGCCGCGCATCTTTCCCTCCCACCAATGCAGCATCCAGTATTCTGATCCGCGCTCCAGATCGAATCGGATGAACGTCTGGATCCCCCGACCGCGGGTTGGCGAGCTGCCGACTACCCGAAAGGACTTCAATGCACCCTTCTTCGTGGTCATTGTGTGCCAAAAGTTCCGTAGTCGCTGGAACGGCTCCGGGGCTTGGAACTCAGTGATCGACCTCGCCCAATCGAAGTCGCCGCGCTTCAAATGTTCGACAAACTCTGTGGCCACATCGTTGCGGCCAATCAGCTCCAGGTTGGTGGCTGCATCTGCCCCCGCGAGAGCGCTCACCGCCTCCTGCCCCGCCGCGTCCACGAGCAAGGAGCCGTCGGCGGTGCGCGCCTCCAAGGTAGCGCCAAAGGGCAGCTCGTACCTGCCGGAAAGGCGCTCGAGTCGCACCTCGTCGATTGCTTGCACGAGAGGAGGTGGTTCGTATTCTTCTCCAAGAAGGATGCCGCGTAGAGTGTTGTAGACAGGCTTTGGCCATCCAGCATCGCTGTTCATGACCAGCACGATCGTGAGGAAACGGGAGGGAAAGCGGGCCATGGTCGCTTCGTAACCCGGGTAACCTCCGTCGGTGGTCTGGACCTCGACGCCTCCTTTCGTTTTGGTCACCAACCACCCGTTCACATGCTCATCAAAAGCCGGCGTAAACAACTTCGTTCGCGCTGTCGGCGGAAGCACGCGATCGGTATAGAGCACCTCGCTCCACCTGTACAAGTCCGCGGCAGTACCGACGAGGAAGCCGGTGGCAAGAGGCGGAAACGTTACTTCGCTGGTCTCGTCGCGGTACATATCCTGATAGCCACGCGGGAAGAGCCGGCTCTGGAAGTCGGACCGCCACCCGGTATGAAGAAGTCCCGCCGGCCGAAGCAGATTGCCGCGAACATACGACTCGAAGGTCTCGCCGGAGACTTGCTCCACGATGATCGTCAACAGGTCGTAGCCGGCATTCGAATAACTGTATCGGGCGCCCGGCTCGGACTGTAAAGGCACACGGAATATGGCCGTGACGAGCTCCCCGGGAGTGGCACCTCTGGCGACGTTGTCCGCTTCATGTGGAATGCCGGAACTATGAGTCAACAACTGCAGTACGGTGATCCGCTGCGCAGCGGTAGGGACGTACGGGAGGTACTTGCCGATCGGGTCCGCGGTGCTGAGTTTGCCTTCCGCCTCCAGCTTGTAAATGGCGGCCGCCGTGAACACCTTGGTGATGGAAGCGAAGGGAAAGACGCCAGCGGTGGTGTTGGGGATGCCGCGCTGGCGATCGGCCAAGCCATATCCCTTGTGCAGAAGTACCGTACCTCTTTCGCCGACCAGAACCGTTCCCGAGAAGCCGAACGCGGCAAACCGCCTCAGAACATCATCGATCTGCCGACCTTTTCCAACAACTGCCGGCCCGAGATCGCGCCGGCCCTCTTGCCGCGGCGGAGCGAGCGCGCACAGCCCAAGGAGCGCGAGCCCACACGCCAGGCCCGAACGGAAGGGACGAGCGGGTCGAAGAAGCATCTCGAGCTCCTCTGCCGACAACTGTCGTCACGCTACAGCGCGACTACATCTGTCGTCAAGCCTCGACTTCGAGGGGTTTGGGTCAGTGCGTCTGCAGCCAGCTCAGGATCGCCTGCCAGCTCTGCGACTCGGCGTTGACGGCGGTGAACAGGTCGCCGTGGCCGAAGTCGAAGAGGCGCGCCGGGTCGGGCTCGAGGTCGACGAGGTGGATCTGGACGTCCGTGCTGCCCAGGAGCGTCGTCGTGTAGACCCCGAACTCGCCGAAGCCGCCGCCGGCGCCGACGTAGAGGACCGGGACCGAGATCTCGCCCAAGTGGTCGTCGAACGCCACGTCGGTCTCGTCGCAGAGCACCGTGTCGCCGTCCACCACCTCCTGCTCGGGCTGGAAGGGGGAGGCGCCGGTCAGGAAGTCGAACCACAAGGCCTCGTCGGTGTAGAGCAGCCCCGTGGGTACGCCGAACTCGTCGAACGTGCCGGCCGTGAAGTGGTAGACGGGCACGATCTGCTGGTCCGGCGGGAAGAGCGCGAAGGTCGCCGCGCCCAGGAGAAGGGCCGCCTGGCGATTGGTCAGGCCGGGGAAGATCGGTGAAGGGTCGTCCGGCGCCGCCTTGGCGAGCTGGCCGAGGGTGACGACCAGGACGCCGATCGTGCTCTGGTAGGTCCCGCCGTCGATCAGCGCCTGACCCGCGGCCGCCCGCACGCAGGCCGACTGCCGCAGGGCCTCCACGTCCGTCTTCAGGAAGATGTCCACCGGGATGAACCCGGCCGCGTTGCGCCGCCCGGGCGGCACCTGCGTCTCGGCGTTGAGATAGGCGTAGCCGATGTGGCCGCCGCGGCTCCAGCCCAGCAGGTGGATGCGGCCGTGGCCCTCGCCCGTGCGGGTGCGCACGTCGCGCACCAAGGCCAGGGCGAGCCCGACGTCGCGCGCGTCGCGCTCCATCCCCCAGCCGGCGAAGAACGAGAAGTCGGTGGTCGAAGCCGGCACGAAGGTCCAGCCGAGGTCGATGCCCCAGACGTCGACGCCGTTCTGGGCCAGGAAGACCGGCAGGGCGCGGTCGTCGGGCGCGACCGGCGAGTCGACGTTGGCCAGGAAGGCGGCGTCGAACCCCCAGACGTCGCCGTGGGTCATCAGCACGGGCGGCCCGGTGGGCGCGGGCTCGTACAGAGCGGTCTCCTGGACTACCCGGTGGATGCCGACGAGGTCGTGCTCGCCCGGCCCGGTCGAGAGCCGGAAGGCGTACTCGGCGATGCCGGCGACGATCTCGCGGCGGGTGAAGGCGGAGACGGCGCAGTCGCCCTCCAGGGCCGGCAGGGTGCCGGCGAAGAGCGTCCGCGCCTGGACGCAGGCGAGAGCGGCGGCGTGCTCGACGTCGGACCGCCACCGCTCGGCGGGCGTGGGCGACTTGGCCGCGGCGGCGCCCGGCAGGACGGCGAGACCGAGGGTGAGGATCAAACAGTGCGTTCTCATGTGGTGCATGCTACTAGTAAGCAAGCACGGTCACTCCCGCCGACTGTGGGGAAGGACGTCGAGCTCGAGCCGCCTTCCATCCCTGAGAACCACGACCTTGATCGGGGTTCCCTTGGCCGCCGCGCGCCGGAGAACGCTCGGGTCCACCTGCTCGGCCGGGACCCCGTCGAGCGACACGAGGCGGTCCCCGTCCCGCAATCCCTCCTTCGCGGCGCTCGAGCCGGGCGCGACGGCCGTGACGACCTTGCCGCCGCCCGGCTGCGGGACCAGCCCGAATCCGAGGTACACCGGCGGCGGCTCGGGCAGAGGCGAGGCGCCCGCCGCGAGCTGTCCCACGGTGAGGGCCTGCCCCGGAGGCATGGTCAGGGCCGCGCGCCGGTTCGCCAGGTCCAGGGTGACGACGAACTGCTCCAGGATCGGCATGCCGAGCACCACGCCTGGACGGTCGCGGAAATACACCGTCGGGTTGGGCGCCGACCGCCCGCCGACGCTCAGCTCCCCGGCGATCGGCGCCGGGCGGAGCGTGAACTCCCCGAGCGAGGGGCCGCCCGCCCGGATCGGCTCGCCCAACGGCCCGGCGAGCCGCACCTCGGGCAAGAGCGAATCGGGCAGGATCAATCCCAGGGGAGACCGCGTGTCGAGCACCGCGCTCAGTCGTTTTCCGCCGGCAAGGATGGGCATCTCCACCCGCTCGCCGAGGCGATAGTCGATCTCCGTCGCGATCTCGCTCGGCAGCCTGCCACCGAGGCGCAGCTCGCGCCGCGGGAAGTCGAACGTCGCGACGACTCCACGCAGCAGCGGGATGCTGATCAGGCCGTCGAAGGCCGGTTCCTGATTGAAGCCAGGGGTGACCCGCGCGACCACGTCGATGAAGACCGCCGCGCCGATGCGTAGGGCCGGCAGACGGACGACGGACGCGGTGCCGACCTGCAGCCCGAGCTGGTCCACCAGGCCGCGGCTCACGCTGACGTGATTCGCCCCGGTCTCGATGGTGAAGCGAAAGGGCTTGCCGCCCACCTCGACCTGCGCGAAGTAGAAGGGCCCCGCTTTCTCGAGCGGGACGGCGGTCCCGTCCTTCGGCACCTCGACCCTGGATGGACCGTCGAAGGGGGTGCGCTCGGCCGCCGGCTCCTGGCCGAGGCACGGGCAGGCCAGGGTGGCCAACCAGATCAACGTCAGACCGATCCTCTTCATGGGGATTCAGCTCCTCGAGACCGGGCGCCGCGCAGCACGACGCCGAACACCGCCCCCTCGCCGGGAGCGCTGCGCACCCAGACGCGGCCGCCCTGGGCCTCGACCAGGGTCTTGACGATGGCGAGGCCGAGGCCGCTGCCTCCCGTGGCGCGTTGCCGCGCGGGGTCGGTGCGGTAGAAGCGCTCGAAGACGAGGGGCAGCTGCTCGGCGGTGAGGCCGCTGCCGGTGTCGGCGACCTCGATCGCGACCATCTCTCGCTCGCGGCGGGCGAGCACGCGGATGGTGCCGCCGTCGGGCGTGTGGCGGGCGGCGTTGGTGAGCAGGTTGGTGAGCACCTGGCGGAGGCGGGCCGCGTCGGCCTCGACCTCGACCGCCGGATCGACCTCGAGGCGGAGGCGGGGATCGCCCTCGAGCCCCGCGGCGCGCGCCGCGGAGGACGCGGCGGCGGCGACCGAGCAGGGGAGGATCTCCACCCGGAGCTGTCCGGCTTCCGCCAGCGCCAGCTCCTGGAGGTCCTCGACCAGCCGCGCGAGGTGGAAGAGCTCGTGGTGGAAGCCGGCGAGGGTGCCCGCGTCGGTCTCCAGCCCGTCCTGCAAGGCCTCGAGGCGGCAGATCATGGCGGTCAGCGGGGTCCGCAGCTCGTGGGCGACGTCGCCGGTCAGGTCGCGCCGCAGCTGCTGCTGCCGTTGCAGCTCGGCCGCCATGCCGTTGAAGGCGCCGGCCAGCTCGGCGAGCTCGTCGGCGCCGGTGACCGGGACCCGCCGTTCCAGGCGACCCAGGGCCAGGTCTCGCGTCGCCTCCTGGAGCTGGCGCACCGGCTCCAGGACGCGGCGCGATACCCACCACGTGAGCAGCAGCGCCAGCGCCCCCGCGGCGGCCGTCGCCGCCACCAGGCGCCGGTCGAGCGAGCCGAGGACGGTGGCCGCGTGCCGCCCCTGCCGCGAGCTGGGGAACGTGAGGACCTCCAGCGTCGCCGGGGAGCCGTCGGGGAGCCTCACCGGCACCCCGACGCCGCGCATGCGCAGCTCGAAGGCGCCCGGCGGCGGCCCGGCCAGGGCGCCGGTGACCACCAGGTACCCGCGCTCCCGGCGGGTGGCGAGTCGCTCGGCCCGCAAGGGGTTGCCGGCGGCGGCGACCAACCCGCCGCGCGCGTCGACGAGCAACGCCGCGACACCGGGGGGCAGCCGGGACGCCGACCGGCGGAGGCGCTCGGCCGAGAGCTCGCCATCGCTGCCAGCGGCGATCGTGCGGAGCGTATCGACCACGTCGGCGCGGACCGCGCGCCGCTCGAGGGCGACGTACTGGAAGAGGTGCCGCCGCGCCCCCTGGCGGGCGGCCAGGGCGACGGCGGCGACGGCGACCAGGACGAGGATGCCCACCGCCGCGAGCAGGCGCGATTGCAGGCTCGAGCTCGAAAGCCGGCCCACGCTAGCGAAGCTCCTCCGGGCGCGCCAGACGGTAGCCGACCCCCGGCACGGTGAGGATGAGACGCGGCCGGTCGCCTTCGCCGAGCTTGCGGCGCAGGTTGGTGACGTGGGAGTCGATGGTGCGCTCGAGCGCCGAGCGCTCGGGGCCGAGGGCGCGGACGAGAAGCTCCTCGCGGGTGAAGGCCCGGCCGGGGTGCCGCGCCAGCACCTCGAGAAGCTGCAGCTCGCTCGGCGTCAAGGCGATCTCTCGCCCCGCCACCCGCACCCGCCTCCCCCAGGCGTCGATCTCGAGGTCGGCGATGCGGAGGGGCTCGGGCGGCGCGCCCGCCGCCGGCGGCCGCCGCCGCAGCAAGGCGCGCACGCGGGCCACGACCTCGCGCGGCCGGAACGGCTTGCCCATGTAGTCGTCGGCGCCCAGCTCCAGCCCGCCGACCACGTCGTCCTCGGCGGTGCGCGCCGTGAGCATGAGGATGGGCACGCCGGAGGCGGCGCGGAGCCGCCGGCAGACCTCGCGGCCGTCGAGACCGGGGAGCAGGACGTCGAGGACGACGAGCGCCGGCTGGGCGGCGAGGGCGAGCTCGAGGCCGGACTTGCCGTCGCCGGCGCCGAGAACGCGGAAGCCGGCGTGCTCGAGGTAGAGGCGGAGGGTCCGGGCGACCACCGCGTCGTCCTCGATCACCAGGATGGTCGTCTCGCCGTCGTCCACTCAGCCGCCCAACGCTTTGGCCAGCGCGCGAGCGACGTCCACGCCCGTTCGGGGGTCGCGGTTGGTGAGCACGATCACGGTCCAGGTGCCGTCGCCGATGAAGGCCGCGTTGGTTCCCTCGCCGCCGCCGGCCACTCCCAACCGGCCGCCGGCGCGCGCCGCCGTCGTCTCGCCGCCCAGGATCCAGCCCGTCCTTTCCCGGTCGAGCAGCCGATAGCCGCGCAGCGCGTTCTCGTACGCCAGCAGGTCGCCGGCGGTGGAGAACACGCCGCCCGCGCCGTTGCCGCGCCCGCCGGGACCGATCGAGGTCGCCCGCAGCCCCTGCGCCGAGCGAGCGTACGACACGGCCTGCTCGGCGCCGGGCGCGCTCCCGTCGAGGAAGGCCGTCGCCGTCATGCCGGCGGGGACGAAGACCTTCTCCGCCAGGTACCGTTCGTAAGGCATGCCGCTGAGCGCCGACACGATCTCGCCGAGCACGACGTAGCAGCCGTTGCAGTAGCGCATCTCGGTGCCGGGCTCGAACTCCAGCGGCCGCGGGGCGACGAGGTCGAACCACTCGCGGTTGGAGGCCGGCGCCCTTCCCGCCGGCGTCGCGACCGCGAAGATGTCCACGACGCCGCCGCGGTGGCCGAGCAGCTGCCGGATCGTCACCTTGCCGGCGGCGTCGGCGTTGGGGTAGCGCGGGAGATGCTTGCCGATGGTGTCGTCGAGGGCGAGCTTGCCCTGCGCCAGCAGCTGGCCGACGGCCACGTGCGTGAAGTGCTTGCCGATCGAGGCGATGTCGAACCGGGTGGTCGGCGTGTTGGCGGTCCCCTTCTCCTGGTTCGCCACGCCGAAGGCGCGGGTGTACAGGAGGTTGCCCTCGAGCGCCACGAGCACGACCCCCGAGAACGTGCCGCCGGCGGCGATGCCCTGCAGGTAGGGATCGAGCGCCGCGGCGAGCACCGGGCCGGTCTTCGCGTCGCGCAACGCCGGCAACGGCGGCAGCTCGGGCGGCACCGGCGCGTCACCGGCGTGGAGGCCGGTCGCGAGGAACAGGAACGAGGAGAGGACGACGAGGTTGCGGCGCATGGGCTTCTCCTCCCGCATTGCGCCGCCAGCGTAGGGACGGGATGTGGAGATTCCGTGGAGGCGGGCCGTCCAGGCGCTACGAGAAGCACGCCACCGTGTGGATCGCCACCGCGGGCCCGGCGCAACTCGCGCGCGGCGGCCAGGCCTGAGGGGTAATTCCGGGTCGTGCTGGGGGGGATCCCCTATGGGCTGCGGCGACCGCGTTGCTCAGACTGGGTCGAGCAGTCCGCGCCAGGCGCAAGGGAAGGTCCAACCCGGAGAGAGCCATGAAACAGCCCGACCGCATCATCGCGAGGAGCGTCGTTGGGGCAGCGGCCGCCGCAATGGTGGCCTTCGGCAGCCTGCTGGCCGCGGGCGCCGCGCTGGCCCAGGTGTCCACCGTCACCCTTGGTCCCTTCCAGCCGTTCTTCTTCCACGGCGATCTGCGCGATCTGCCAACCGTCCGGGGGTGGCAGCCCGGAGACTCGATCAAGGACGTCCCGGACAAGCGCGGCTGGCCCATCGAGCTCCGGCAGCCCGTCAACCCGCCGGGCTGGACCGAGGACCCGCTGCGCGCTCGACAGCGAGGTCACGATGGTGGAACCACGCCCACGCCGACCCTGA
Source organism: Thermoanaerobaculia bacterium (assembly GCA_036277075.1). Taxonomy (GTDB): domain Bacteria; phylum Acidobacteriota; class Thermoanaerobaculia; order Multivoradales; family UBA5704; genus DASUNQ01. The sequence goes on along the minus strand of DASUNQ010000292.1, from coordinate 10,191 downwards.
CGGGGCCGCTGCACAACTTCGACGGCATCGACTTCCAGGGCGTCAATCCGTCCGACCCGGTCGTCGATGTCGGCAAGCGCTACATCATCGCCGCCACCAACGGCAACAACGACACCGTTCTCGGCGGCGTGTTCGTGGTCCACGACAAGCTGACGGGCGAGCGCGTCGCCGGACCCACCACCATCTCCAGCCTGTCCCCGACGTGCGGGCCGGGGTTCAGCGACCCCATCGTCATGTGGGACCCGTTCGCCGAGCGCTGGATGATGGCCGAGATCTCGGTGGCGGTGAACAATCTGATCTGCATGTACGTGTCGCTGACCGACGATCCGGTGACCGGCGGCTGGATGGGCTACGCCATCACCACCCCCGTGCTGCCCGACTATCCGAAGTTCGGCATCTGGCCCGACGGCTACTACCTGACGACCAACGAGAACCTGGCGGACGGATCGGCGATCTACGGCCTCGACCGCTTCGCGATCGAGAACGGTTTGCCGCTGCTCGTCCAGCGCACGATCCCCGCGCCGCCGCCGCTCCCCGGCTTCAGCTTCCAGGCGTTCACCCCCGCCGACCACGACGGCGGCACGCCGCCGCCGCAAGGCGCGCCGAACTTCCTGGTTCGCCACCGCGACGACGAGGTCCACAACCCGGCCAACAACGACCCGAACCGGGACTTTCTCGAGATCTGGGAGTACGACGTCGACTTCCAGAACCCGCTCAACACGGCGCTGCGAGGGCCCGCCAACATCGCGGTCGCGGAGTTCAGCTCCGAGATCTGCGGCCTGACCGCCTTCGAGTGCTTCCCTCAGCCCGGCACCGACACCACCCTGGACCCGCTGCGCGAGGTGGTCATGTTCCGCTGGGTCTACCGCAACTTCGGCAGCCACGAGACGCTGCTCGGCAACCTGGTCACGGACGTGGACGGCACCGAGCACGGCGGCATCCGCTGGATCGAGCTCCGCCGCGCCCCCGGGGGCGGCTGGGCGCTGCATCAGGAGGGCACCTACGCGCCGGACGCGGAGCATCGTTGGATGGGCGCCAGCGCGATGGACGGAGCCGGCAACATCGCGCTGTCCTACAGCCTCAGCTCGACGAGCACGTTCCCCGCGATCCGCTACACCGGCCGGCTGGCCGGCGACCCGCTCGGCGTCATGACGCAAGGGGAGATCAGCATCATCGAGAGCGCCGCGTCCAACGCCTCCAACCGCTGGGGCGACTACGCGAACATGGTGGTCGATCCCGAGGACGACTGCACGTTCTGGACGACCAACAACTACGTCAATCCCGATCGCACCTGGCACACGCGCGTCGCCAGCTTCCGCTTCACCGGCTGCGGCGACGCCGACTTCGACGGCGTCTTCGACCAGCGGGACAACTGCACGCTGGTGCCCAATCCGACGCAGTGCGACACCAACGGCGACGGCTTCGGCAACCACTGCGACGCCGACCTCAACAACGACGGCATCGTCGACAAGGCCGATCGCAGCCTGCTCACGGCGGCGCTCGGCGCCACCGGACCCAACGACGCCGACCTCGACTGCAACGGGCTCGTCAACACCCGCGACCTGAACATGCTGCGCGACGCCCTGGGTCGGCCCCCCGGCCCGAGCGGGCTGGTGTCGAATTAGGCGCAGGGCAGTCATGGGCCGCAAGCTCGGCGTGCTCCTCGCCGCGGCGACGCTGGCGGCCTGTGCGCGGCCTTCGCCGCGAACCGCCGAGGAGGTCTTCGAGCTCGACTCCTTCCGCTGGCGCGCCGAGGCGACACCGCAGGGCGTCATCGTCGCCACCAACGAATGGGGCGACCTCCGCGTGCGCACCGCGCACCGCGGCGGGCTCGTCGTCTCCGCCATGGTCCAGAAGATCGGAGCGGCGCGGGACGAGCTCGAGATCCGCGTCGACGAGGCGGCCGACGCCGTCGTGGTCAAGGTCGTGCCGCGCGTCGCCGAGCCCCGCGGCCGCGTCGACCTGACGCTGATCGTCCCGCCGGGGAAACGACTGGAGGGAGCCACGGGCGACGGGCTCGCCGAGATCAAGTACAAGGGCGACGTCGTGGCGCGCACCCGCCGCGGCAACATCCTCATCGAGACCGACGCGCACGCGAGCGCGCAGAGCGAGACGGGAACCATCGTCGCCAAGCTGTCCGGCGGCGCCTGGGAGCGGGCGCTGTCGTTTGCTTCCGGCAGCGGCGACATCACCCTCTGGCTGCCGGAAAACGCGAACGCCGTCCTGCGCGCCGCGACGGGCGGCGTCCTCGAGGTGGGATTTCCCCATGCGGCCGGGAGCGGCGGCCGCGAAACGCCGCGCGTCGAGACCACGTTGGGCCACGGCGGCCCGGAGTTGCGCATCGACAGCGTCTCCGGAGACGTGCGCGTCGTCCCGTGGAGCCGCCCCGCGGAAACCCGCGCCGCTCCACGACCGTAGGGCACGAAAACGCCTGGTGCGGAAGGAGAAACCATGCCGAGGAAGACGAAGACGTACGGGATCGCGGCAATTCTGGCGACGCTCGCGGCCGCGCCGCTGCCGGCTCAGACCGAGCCCGGCCAGCCGGATCCGCTGATCGGGTCGGCGGCCGAAGCCGCCGGCTACATCAAGGACGTGTTCACGAGGGCCGCCGAGCAGATGTCCGAGGAAGACTACGCGTTCAAGCCGACGCCGGAGGTGCGCAGCTTCGGGCAGCTCCTGGCGCACGTCGCCGACTCCAACTACTGGTTCTGCGCCGCCGTCAAGGGCGAAAAGCCGCCCGCGAGCGGCCTCGAGAAGACCAAGACGACCAAGGCCGACATCCAGAAGGCCCTCGCCGAGTCCTTCGCCTACTGCGACGGAGCCTACGCGGCCATGACCGACGCCAAGGCGAGGACCATGGTCGAGTTCATGGGCAAGCCGCGGCCGGCCCTGTCCATCCTGATCTTCCGCACCCACCACGGCGCCTTGCACTACGGCAACGTCGTCACCTACATGCGGCTCCGAGGCAAGGTGCCGCCCACGTCGCAGTCCCCGGTGGAGGGGTGAGGCCCAGGTCGTTCTAGATCACTGCCCCGCCGCTACCACCGCTTCGTAGGCATCGACGTGGCCCGCGCCGACCTCGTACGCCGCGCGGCCCGCAAGATCACCGCCTCGTCGTGGTCGGGCTCGGCCGCGACGCCGCCACCCACTCCTCGATGCTCTTCTGCAGCAGATCGAGCGGCAGTTGGCCGCTGCCCAGGACGCGGTCGTGGAAGGCGCGCACGTCGAAGGCCGCGCCTAGCTCCTTTTCCGCGTAGCGGCGCAGCTCGCGGATCTTGAGCTCGCCGATCTTGTAGCAGGCCGCCCCGGCCGGGTGCGCGATGTAGCGGTCGACCTCGTTGACGATCTCGCGGTCGGTCCTGGCGGAGTTGGCGCGGCAGTAGTCGATCGCCTGCTGGCGGCTCCATCCCTTGGCGTGCAGGCCGGTGTCCACGACGAGCCGGATGGCGCGCCACATCTCGCCGTTGAGCTGGCCGAATTTCGAATAAGGGTCGCGGTAGAGCCCGAGCTCGCCGCCGATCGTCTCGGCATAGAGCGCCCAGCCTTCGGAGAAGACCGGGTAGACGTCCCACTGCCGCCAGGCGGGCAGCGCCTCGAGCTCCTCGACGAGGGCGTACTGGAGGTGGTGCCCCGGCACCGCTTCGTGCGCCGCCAGGCTCTCCATCGCCCACTTGGGCCGCGCCTCGAGGTCGAACGTGTTGATTTGCATCCATCCCGGGCGCCCCGCGGCGAGCGAGCCGTTCTCGTAAAGGGCCGAGGGCGCCAGCTTCGCGTCGTCGCCCATCGCCTTGACGCCGTAGGGCAGGCGCGGCAGGCGGCCGAAGAGCTTGGTCAGCTCGGGATCGATCCGCTTGACGATGTCGCGGTAGCCCGCGACCATGTCCTCGGGCCGCTCGTGGAAGAAGCGTGGATCGGTGCGCAGGTGCTCCAGGAACTCCGCGAAGCTCCCGTCGAAGCCGGTCGAGGCGGCGACCGCCTCCATCTCCTGGCGGATCCGCGCCACCTCGGAGAGGCCGAGCTGGTGGATCTGCTCGGGGGTCAGGTCGGTCGTCGTGAAGCTGCGCAGCAGGCGGGCGTAGTAGGCCGGACCGTCCGGCAGCGCGCTCGCCGCGATCGACTCCCGCGCCCGCGGCACATAGCTCTTGGCGAGGAAGTCGTGGAGCCGGCGCAGGGCGGGCTCGACCTGCCGCCGGAAGACCTCCGCCGCCGCGCCGCGCAGCCGCTCCCGCTCGGCCGCCGGGACGGTCTCGGGAATGCGCTGGAACGGCTCCAGCGTCGGGCTCTCCAGGGGATCGTCGTAGGCCAGCGGTGCGAGCACCTGGTCGGCGACCCCGTCGAGGGTCACCTTGGGCGGGGTGATGCCGCGCTTCGCGCCCTCCTCGAGCAGGTCGATGCCCTGCTCCACCAGCAGCGGAAAGCCGCGCAGCCGGGCGAGCATCTTCTCGTAGTCGGCGGCGGTGCGGGCGGGCATGTAGTAGAGGAGACCGAGCGCCGCGGTCAGCCGGTTGTTCATGCGGCTGACCAGGAGGTACCGGCCGGGGGACGGGTCGCCGGACGACTCGCCCTCGTCGAGCCCCATCTCGAAGCTCCGGCGCAGGAGGTCGTAGCTGAGCTGCTCGGCGGGGGTCAGCCGCGAGCGGTCGATCGAGGCGAGGGCCGCGCGCTCGAGCTCCAGCAGGCGGCGCGAGTGCGCGAACGCCTCCGGCGAGTAGTCCGGCAGGCGGTCCTCGACCCCCGCGTAGCCGATGTACGACGCGAAGTCCGGGGCCTCGCGCATGCTCGCCGCCCAGTAGAGGTCGAAGAACTTCGCCAGGCGGTCGCTCTCGCTCCCGCTCCCCGCCGCGCTCTTGGGGAACTCCTCGATCTGCCGCGTCAAGTCGAGGAGGTCCGCGGGGATCGCGGCGCTCGCCTGCGCCGGCGGGTTCGGCCGGGCGCGGGTCGTCGCTTCGACGTAGATGACCGCCTCGAAGCGGTCGGGGAGGACCAGCTCGGTCGCCATCTCGGGCTCGCCGCGGAAGACGGCGCCGATCTCGCGGATCGGGTGCGGGGCGCGGAACCAGTCGGCGACCGGGCCGCTCGCCGGCAGGCGGCGCAGGTCGAGGAGGCTGAGCGGCCAGCCGGCGCGCTCGAAGGCGTCCTCGAGGGTGCCCGCGGGGGGCGGGCCGACCGTGTGCTCGATCAAGCCGCGTCGGCCCCCGGTGCCGTCGAGCGCCTGGAAGCCGCCGTGGTGGAAGAGGAACCCCACCGGCAGGTAGTCCTCGCCCAGCTCCGCCTCGAGGTGGTGGCCCAGCGACGTGAAGCGGACGCCGGCTTTGGCGATGTGCCCGTTGTGCGCCCACAAGACGATGCGCGACCCGGGCTCGGCGACGTCGGCGATCCAGCGCAGGTTGTCGGCCATGCGGCGGTCGCGCACCTCGGAGTTGCCCAGGGGGTCGCTCCCCAGCTCGACGTACTGGCGCAGCACCTCCACGTACCGCCGGTCGACGAGCGCCTGCCGGCCGGCGGCGGCCGCCGGCGTCCCCAGCCGCTCGGCGATCCGCGGCAGCAGCGCGCCGACGGCGGCGAGACCCTCGTCGGTGGGCCCCGTTTCGGCGCGCTCCTCCGCGGCGAGCCGGGCGAGGGCCGGCCCCGCCGCCGCCGCGAGCGCCGGGTCGATCTCCCCGAGCCGCGCCGCCAGGCGCTCGGCCGCCACCGCGCCCGCCTGCATGTCGATGCCGTAGAACCGCACCTGCCGGCGCCCCGGCACGGCGTTCCACTGCCGCATCCAGCGGATGAGGTCGAGCACCTCCTCGGTGTTCCAGGTCCAGAAGTACATCCCGGCGAGCGCCGCGGCCGGGTCCCCTTGCCCCGTCCGCACGTACTCGTCCACCGCCTCGGACTCCGGCCAGTTGGCCTCGATGGCGAAGACGCTGAAGCCGAGCTCGGCGACGAGGTACTCGAGCATCCGGTGCTTCATCAGGAAGTGCTCGCGCGTGCCGTGCGTGGACTCGCCGAGCGCCACCACCCGCGCGCCGCCGACGACCTCGCGCAAGGGCGCCATGTCGGCGAAGCCGTGCCCGGCGCGCGGCGTCAGCAGCGGCACCGCCTGGCCGCGGATCCAGTCCACCACCGCCTCCGGCGGGGGCGCCGGCCGGCGGATCACCAGGTCCTGCCGCGCCGCGCCGGCGGCGACCTCGAAGTGGGCCGAGCGCTCCTCGCCGGCCACCGCGCGGCAGACGTGCGGCGCCGACGGCAGGCGCAGCGCGTAGCGCCCGGCGCCGTCGGCGCGGACGACGAAGAGGTCGCTCCGGAGGAAAGAGCGCATGCACCGCACCTGCGCGCCGCCGAGGGCGGCCCCGGTCGAGTCGCGGACCTCGCCTTCGAGGAGGAACCCCTCGGCCGGAGCCAGGAGGCGCAGGTCGCGCACGACCTTGCCGCTCGCCTCCGCCGGCGGCGAGTAGGCGGCGGTCCACTGCGGATGGGTGGCGGTCAGGGCGTAGGCGCCGGCCGGGACCGTCGCGGCGAACACGCCGCCGGCGCCGGCGACCACGACCGCCGCCGGATCGGCGCGGTTCCGGGCGACGACGGCGACGATCGCCCCCACGGCCGGCTCGCCGCCGGGCCCGACGACCGTGCCGCTCACCTCGGCGGCGGCCGGAGCCTCCTCGGCCCAGGCGAGCGGCGCCACAACACCACCGGCAAGCCCGGCGGCGCACGCGAGGAAGAAGGCTCGGGCGCGACGGACGAGGCGGTCGTGCGGCGGTGTCAGGCTTTGCTCCCCTAGGGCCAAGCGATGCGGTCATCCTATGAGAGGCCGTTTTCTTTGTCAGATCGAGGCCGTGAGCGGTCCATGAGCGACGCGGCGCCGGGGTTGCCGGCGGCGGCCTATGACAATGAGCCGCGCAGAGAAGGCATCCGCCGTGTTGACCGTCCGCATCGGTCCCGACCTCACGCGCTCACTCGCGCGAGAGGCCCGGCGTCGGCGCAAGACCAAGAGTGAGGTGGCACGCGAGGTTCTCGCCGCCGGCTTGGGCGGTGAGCGGAGCGGCCTCGACGCGGAGCAGGAGGCTCGCCGTCAATCGCTCCTCGTCAGCCGTCGCCGGTCGGAAAAGGAAGCTCTCGAGTTCGTAGAACAGGCCGCCGACACGCGGGGCTGGAAGTGAAGCGAGGCGAGCGCACGGGGCTGCGGACGTCCTCCCAGATCATGGTGGACAAGATCGTCACGACAACGGCGAGCTAGAAGCCGCGGACGGCGCCCTGCGCCGCTGGCTGGGGCTGAGCTGAGCTCCGTCGGCCGCTTCCCAACGAAATCGCCGCCGTTCGTTTCTTACCGCTCGACCTTCTGCAGGTCGGCGGCGGCGCTCCGCAGGATGGCCACGGTCAGGCAATCGCGTAACGCCCGCCGGAAGCCCCGGAATGTCCGCGCGCGACCTGCAGACGCCCCGGTGGAGCCTCCCAACGAGTGCTGGTGCTACAACAATAACGATTGACGCCGCAGCGATCGGGCGGCTCCCGGACGGCGAGTCCGCCCGGGAGCCGTGGTGATCAAGATGTTCACTCGGCTCGCTTCATGGTCTTCCAGCGTCCCCGGCGGAACTGTTGGAGCAAGGGCAGAGGTGAGTCGGGGCAGCGGAAGCGGCCGAGGTTGGTGACCGGGTCCTGGGGCGGGGCAGGGAACGGCGAACCGTCCCGCGGGTTGATGTCCTCGAACGTCCAGGCGGTGAGGCTGTCCTGGAAGCCGTGGCCCTTGCTGTCGGTCTCGACGACGGTGATGGTTCCCGGGTGGACGAGGTCGGGGCCCGGGGCGTCCACGGTGTTGCTGTTCGCCCCCGATGGGTGGGCCAGGGTCGCCTCGGGCGGCAGGAGCTCGCCGCGCGGCGCGTTCCTGGCGTGGAAGGCGCCGGTGTCGCGCTTCTCGAGGTCCTGGCAGGCGACGTATCCGAACTGGCCGACCCGCAGGTGCAGCAGCCCCGGATCGCCCCCGCCCTGGGCGGAGAAGGCGCTGCCGACGCGGTCGCGGCTGGACAGGGTGACCGCCGCGCCGGGAGCGCCGAACAGTGCGACGGAGTTGGCCTTGTCGTTGAGCTTGTCCGTGAAGTCATAGTCGTCGAGCTTGTCCATCCGCATGCCCTTGACGAACACCAGCGGGTTGGGCAGCTTGAGCAGGTCGACGAGGAAGCCTAGGCCCGCCGCCCACAGCGCGAACCGGCCGATGCCGCGAGGCTGCAGTTGGCTGCGCAGCCGCGCGACGACGTCCTGCAGCGCCTCGAGCGAGTTGATCGGGGAGTCCGCCGGCACGGCGATACCGATCGGCTGATCCTTGTCCGGCCCGAAGTTGGGATGGGGGGCGAGGACGAGGACGGTCGGCAGGAGCACCGGCAGGACGTGCGTCAGGATGCCGGGGAGCGGCACCTCGAGCCGCCTCTCGTCGAGGGTCAGCGTGATCGTCGGCCGCACGCACAGCACGTCGCCGATCGGCAGCGGCTCGTCCGGCGGCGGGATGCGCAGCGGGAAGGCCCGGGTCGGCGCGAACCGCAGGTTGAGCGCGGCGCTCGAGAGGCTCCCCGGGTCGTCGACGTCGATGTTCCACTCCTCGATCTGCTCGGTGCCGCCGCTGGTGTCGAGCACTCGGGTGATCGTCCAGCGGACGGCGACCCGCAGGCGGGGCTGGATCTTGCTGATGTCGGTGACGGCGTCGAAGACGGAGTTGAGTGAGCCGAGGATCGCGGGCGGCGGGCTGGTCGGGCTGGGAAGGCCCGGCGGCAGCGGGAAGCCGCTCGTCGGCGGCGCCGGCAGGCTCGTGGGCGCCACGTTGCGCAGCACGGCCGAGAGGTCGAGTGACTGGAGGAGGAACTGCAGGGGATCCGCGAAGAGCCCCGCCGGTTCCACTACGGCCTGGATGGGCTCGCCCGGTTGGACGTGGAACGGCCCGGCGCGGCGGGCGCTGAACAGGTGCTGAGCGTGGTCGAGGATCTCGGTCGCGAGGGTCGGGTCGATGGCGGCTGGGTTCGTCATGCTGAGTAGGCGTCTGTCCAGTCGGCTTCGTTACGGTGGACGGCGCCGCAGCCTTGGGCAGCAGACTCGCCGTGCGATGGTATCCACCGATCTCCGGGCCGGGGCCCGTCCTCACTCTTCCGACCGAATCGCCGAATCTTCGATTCCTGCGCTACACTCCGGCCGTGGCCGAGTACGAGGAGTGGCTGGAGCGGTGGATCGCCGAGGACGGTGAGCGGGTCCTCGAGCTGCTCCGCAAGGTCGTCGTCACCTGCGGCTGACCCGCAAGGACCTCGATCAGCGGCTCGGCCGCGGGGCCGGGTACACGAGCGCCGTCCTCCCGGGACCTCGGAACCTCCTGCGCGCCCTCCGGAACCTCCTTCCTGGTCGGCGCATTCCGCAACGTCGCCAGCGCGGTTCAGACCGTGGCGGACGTCAACAACATCCTTCTTCCCCTGTGGATGATCGTGGTGGGGGTCGCCCTGCTCCGGTACACGCGTCCGAAGCCGGCCCGGTAGTCCTACGGCTGCGCCGGCGGGTTGGGGCGGGCGCGCGTCGTCGACTCGACGTAGATCACCGCCTCGTAGATGTCGGGCAGCACCACCTCCATCGCCATGTCGGCCTCGCCGCTGAAGGCGGAGCCGACGCCGCGCACCTGCTGCGGGGCGCGGAACCACTCGGCGACCGGTCCGCTCGGCGGCAGGCGGCGCAGGTCGAGGAGACAGAGCGGCCAGCCGGCGCGCTCGAAGGTGTCCTCGACCGTGCCCGCCGCGGGTGGACCGACGACGAACTCCTTCAGCCCGCGACCGCCGCCGGTGCGGTCCATCGCCTGGAAGGCGCCGTGGTGGAACAGCAAGCCCACCGGCAGGTAGTCCTTGCCCAGGGCCGCCTCGAGGTGGCCGCCCATCCAGGGGAACGGGTCGCTGAAGTCGTTGACGTGGAAGTTGTGCGCCCAGACGACGATGCGCGACCCGGGCTCGGCGACGTCGGCGATCCACCGGACGTTCTCGGCCATGCCGCGGTCGCGCCACTCGCCGCGGCCGCTCCGGTACCGGGTGTACTGCTGCAGCACCTGCACGTAGTGCCGGTCGACGACGGCCTGCCGGTCGGCCGCGGAGGCCGGCGGCGGCACCCGCGCGGCGATCCGCGGCAGCACCGCGGCGACGGCGGCGACGGCGGCCGGATACTCCGCCCCCGGCGCCTCGGCGCGCTCGGCCG
>DASUNQ010000291.1:0-5395 GCA_036277075.1 Thermoanaerobaculia bacterium | reverse complement strand
CTACGGCTTCCACCTCTTCCAGGTCGTCGAGCGGCTGCCGGCGGCCGTCGTGCCGCTCGCCGCCGCCCGCCCCGAGATCGTCCGCCGCCTCCGCCGCGAGCGCGCCGACCGCCGCCTGCGGGCGCTGGTCGAAGAGGCCCGCGGCCGCTACACTGTCGCGGTCTACGAGCGCAACCTGCCGTTCCACTACCAAGGAAACTACAGTGCACCGCAGAACCCGACGCCTTCTCGCTAGCCCCCTCCTCGTGGCGCTCGCCGCCTTCCCCTGCTGCGCCGGCGCGCCCGCCGCCGCCGCCGAGCTCAACCGCATCGTGCTGCGGGTCAACGACCACATCGCGACGCTGCACGACTACGAGCAGCGGCGCGCCTCCCTGGTCGCCGAGCTCCAGCGGCGCGAGCTGGACCCCGCGGAGCGCCGCCGGCTCCTGGCCGAGGCCCCCGAGGCGGTCCTCAACGAGATCTTCCAGGAGCTGCTCCTCCAGTCGCGCGCCGACCAGCTCGCCGTCGAAGTGCCCGAGGAGCGGGTGGAGGACACCCTCCAGCGCATGAAGGAGGGGTACGGCATCACCAACGACGACGAGTTCCGGCAGGCGCTCGCGCAGTCCGGCATGAACGAGGAGCAGCTCCGCGCGCAGATGCGCCGCAACCTCCGCATGCGCGAGGTCATGCAGCGCGAAGTGCAGGACCGGGTGCTGGTCTCGGAGGAGGACCTGCGCCGCGTCTACGGCCGGAGCCCCGACCGCTTCCGCGTCCCCGAGCAGCGCCGGCTGCGCGAGGTCGTGGTGCTCGACACGAGCGGCCGCAGCGCGGAGGAGCGGCAGCGGATCGCGGAGGAGGTGCGGCAGGAGCTGGGCAAGGGGGAGCCGGTCCCGGAGCTCGTCGCCGGCTATGCCGCCCAGGGGGTCACGAGCAACGTCATCGACCTGGGATGGGTGAACGCCGGCGACCTCGATGCCGACATCGAGGCCGCGGCCCGGGCGCTGCAAGCGGGCGAGGTGAGCCCGCCGGTCTCCGGCCGCGGCGGGCTCCACCTCGTCCATCTGCTCGAGGTGCGGCCGCCGCGGGTGCCGAGCTTCGCCGAGGTCGAGGAGCAGCTCCGGCAGCAGGAGGAGGAGCGGGTCTACCGCGAGGAGATCGGCAAGTACATGCAGGAGCTGCAGGAGACCTCCTTCATCGTCGCCAAGCCGCCCGCCGAGGCGGCGGGGTTCCGCCGCCGGCTCGGCGAGGGGCTCCCGGAGGAGGTGCTCGAGGGCGGCGCGCCGGCCGCCCCCGCGCCGGGCGCCGCTCCCGAGGAGGTGCCCGAGGAGATCCCGCCGATCGGCAAGCCCGACCCGGGCGACCCCGGCCAGCTCCCGGTGCCGAAGCCGATCGACCCCCAGCCCCCCGACGAGCCGCCGTTCCAGACGTGACGAATCGATCACCCTGGCGGCGCAATCGCCGCGACAAAGCGTAACTAGCACGTAAGTCTCCGGTACCCGCAAACCGTTGAAGGACGGGCGTTCGGAGCTCTTCACACCCCACGGTGGAAAGTCGTGGAAAAAAATGGACAAAAGTGGGTTGACTTGCTACGATCCGGCCTCAGCAGCAGACCGACAGAGGGCCGTCCAGCATGTTCCGCGGCAGCGCACCCGCGAGGGTCGACGAGAAGGGGCGTCTCAAGATCCCGACGGAGTTCCGTCGGTTCCTCGAGGAGCGCTACGGCCCCGATCTCTTCGTGACCTCGGTTCTCGGGGACTCCGTCCTCCTCTACCCGCTGCCCGTCTGGGAAGAGATCGAGGCCCGCCTCACGGCGGTGCCTGCGACCGACCGCGCGAAGTCCAAGTTCCTCGAGCGGGTGAGCTACTTCGGCCAGGCGGCGCGGCTGGACGGCCAGGGGCGGCTCGTCATCCCCTGGATCCTGCGCGAGAGCGCCGGGATGAGCGCGGACGTGGACGTGGTGGTGAGCGCGCGCATCGACCACTTGGTGGTCTGGAACCGCGAGCGCTTCGCGCGCCGGCTGGAAGAGCAGCCCTTCACCGAAGACGACTTCCGCGCTCTGACCGAGCGCGGGATTTGACGGCGGCCGCCGCGGTGGCGCCGCGCGCAGCCGTCGAGGGACGACGAGCGAGCCGTTGGATGGCCAGCACACCCCGGTCCTGCTCGCCGCGAGCCTGGAGCTCCTCGACCCGGCCCGCGGCGGCCTCTTCGTCGACGCGACGGTGGGGCTCGGCGGCCACGCCGAGGCCCTCCTCCGCGCCGCGCCCCGAAGCTCGCTCCTCGGCATCGACCGCGATCCCCAGGCCCTGGCGAGGGCGGCCGAGCGGCTGGCCCCCTTCGGCGGCCGGGTGCGGCTCGTCGAAGGCGACTTCCACGACCTGGCCGCCCTCGCGGCGCAAGAAGGCGTCGAGCGGATCGACGGCTTCCTCGCCGACCTCGGCGTCTCCTCCCTGCAGCTCGACACCCCGGAGCGGGGCTTCAGCTTCCGTTTCGACGCCCCGCTCGACATGCGCATGGCCCGCCGCGGAGAGACCGCGGCGGACCTCCTGAACCGCAGCTCGGAGGCCGACTTGGAGAAGATCCTGAGGGAGTACGGCGAGGAGCGGCAGGCGCGGCGGATCGCGCGGGCCATCGTCCGCAGCGAGGAGCCGATCGCCACCACCGGCCAGCTCAAGGGGCTGATCGAGCGGGTCAAGGGGCGGGAGCCGGGCGAGCGCGAGGGGCGGGTCGATCCCGCGACCCGGGTCTTCCAGGCCCTGCGCATCGCCGTCAACCGGGAGCTCGCCGGGCTCGGCGAGGCGATCGAGCAGGCGGTGCGGCTGATGGCGCAGGGGGGCCGCCTCGTCGTCATCTCCTACCACAGCCTCGAGGACCGCATCGTCAAGAACACGCTGCGCGACCTGGCGCGCGGGGAGATCGACCAGGTCACCGGGCGCCCGCGCTCGGAGACCCAGGCGATCGAGGTGCTGACCAAGAAGCCGCTGCGGCCGGACGAGGACGAGGTCGCCTTCAACCCGCGCGCCCGCTCGGCCCGGCTGCGGGCGGCGCGCCGGATCTAGCCGCCGCCGTGAAGACCGCCTACGCCGTCCGGCGGCCGGTGCGCAACAGCTACCTGGTGCGCGAGCGCGACCGCCGCCGCGTGCGCGAGCTGGCCGTCGTCTTGCTGGCGGTCGGCTGCCTGGGAGGAGGGCTCTTGGCCTACACCTGGATCCACGCCGAGCTGCTGCGCGCCGGCTACCGCATCGACGAGCTCGAGCGCCGCCGCGAGGAGCTCGAGCGCCTCGAGCGGCAGCTCCTGCTCGAGGCCTCGTACCTCGCCAGCCCGCAGCGGGTCGAGCGCCGGGCGGTCGAGGAGCTGCGGATGCAGCCGCCGGCCATCGAGCAGGTCCTCTTCTGGGAGGAGCTGCGGTGAAGGGGCGCTTCGTCTTCGTCGCCCTCTTCTTCGGCGCCTGGAGCGCGGCCGTCGCCGCCCGCCTCTACGTCCTCCAGGTGGCGCGGCACGACCACTACGCCGAGCGCGCGGCGCAGCAGCAGCAGACCGCCGTCGCGCTGACCCCGGCGCGCGGCACGATCTACGACGCGCGGGGGCGCGAGCTGGCGGTCTCGGTGCAGGTGGACTCGGCCTTCGCCGTGCCGCGCGACGTCGAGGACCCTGCCGCCGTCGCCCGCGAGCTCGCCGCCTTCCTCGGCGGCGACCCCGCGAAGCTGCAGAGCCGGCTCGACTCCGACAAGGACTTCGTCTGGGTGGCGCGCAAGCTCGACCCGCCGGTCGGCGCCGAGCTGCGCCGCCGCGCGCTTCCCGGGATCCACTTCGTCGAGGAGAGCAAGCGCTACTACCCGATGCGCGAGCTGGCCGCGCAGGTCCTCGGCTACGTCGGCACCGACGACGGGGGGCTCGCCGGCCTCGAGCTGGTCTACGACGAGGTGGTGGCCGGCCGCAAGGGGGAGCGCACGGTGCTGCGCGACGCCCGCCGCGGCACCGTCGTCGCCCCCGATCTCGCCGTCTCCGCCGCCGAGCCCGGGCGCGACCTCCACCTCACCCTCGACGCCACGATCCAGCACATCGTCGAGCGCGAGCTGGCGCGCGCCGTCGAGGAGCGCCACGCGCAGAAGGGGTCCGCGGTCTTCCTCGATCCCGCGACCGGCGCCGTCCTGGCGATGGCCACCTATCCCGGCTTCGACCCCAACGAGTTCGCGCGCGTCAACGCGTCGCGCTGGCGCAACCGCGCGATCATGGACGTCTACGAGCCGGGCTCGACCTTCAAGGTGATCACCGCCGCCGCCGCCTTCGAGGCCGGGCTGGTCGCGCCCGGGGACCCGTTCGAGTGCGAGATGGGGGGGATCACCCTCGCCGGCATCCGCATCCGCGATCACAAGGCGTTCGGCCGCCTCACCTTCGCGGAGGTGATGGCGAAGTCGAGCAACGTCGGCGTGATCAAGACGGCCCTTCTCCTCGGCGACGAGCGGCTCCACGGGACGGTCACCGCCTTCGGCTTCGGCCAGGCGACCGGGATCGACCTGCCCGGCGAGAGCCCCGGCATCCTCCAGCCGTTGAAGACCTGGCGGCCGCTCACCAAGGCGTACATCTCGTTCGGGCAGGGGATTGCGGTGACGCCGCTCCAGCTCGCGGCGGCGGTCGGAGCCGTCGCCAACGGCGGCACGCTGCTCAAGCCGCACGTCGTCGCGGCGCTGGGCAGCGGCGGCGACGGCGAGCTCATCCATCCGCGGCCGCCGGTCGTCGGCCAGGCGGTCTCGCCGCGCACGGCGGCGACGCTGCGCGCGGTCCTCGAGGGCGTGGTGATCGGAGGCACGGGGAAGGGGGCCGCGGTGCCGGGCTACCGCGTCGCCGGCAAGACCGGCACGGCGCAGAAGGCGGTCGCCGGCGGCTACTCGCGGAGCGGCTACGTGCCGAGCTTCGTCGGCTTCGCCCCCGTCGAGCGCCCGGTGCTGGTCGGGGTGGTGGCGGTGGACGAGCCGGGCGGCTGGGCGTACCACGGCGGCCAGGTCGCGGCGCCGCTCTTCGGCGCCATCGCCCGGCAGGTGCTGCTCTACCTGGGCGTGCGGCCCGACCGCGAGCCGCCGGCGCTCTGGCCCGGGGAGCTGCCCCCGGCGACGGCTCCTCCGCAGGGCGGCCGCGAGACGCTGGTCCTCCCCGGCGGCACGCTCGCCGTCGCACGGCTCGAAACCTCCGGCGGCACGGGCGACTGAGGTGGACGTGCGTCTCGACGAGCTGACGGAGGGGCTGCCGGTGATCCCGCCGCCGGGAGAGGCCTGGCGCGCCGTCGACGTCGCCGGCGTGGCGCACGACTCGCGCGCCGTCGGGCCGGGCGATCTCTTCGTCGCCTGGACCGGCGAGCGCCACGACGGCCGCGACTTCGCGCCGCAGGCGGTCGCGCGCGGCGCCGCGGCGGTGCTCGCC
>DASUNQ010000290.1:0-30831 GCA_036277075.1 Thermoanaerobaculia bacterium | reverse complement strand
CCAGCTTGGTCAGCGCGCCGGCGGCGGCGCAGGCGCCGGCGGCCACCGGCGAGCCGGCCCCGCCGCGACGCGGCAGCACGAGCAGCACGGCCGCGACGCAGGCCGCCACGCCCAGCCCGTCGACGTGCCCCATCCCCGCGGTCTCGAGGGCCACGAGCGGGTTCCAGGCGTACCAGACCGTCCGCCCCGCGGGCACGCCGAGGCGCCGCGCGAGCGCCAGCAGCAGCGCGCAGGCGGCGAGGTCGCCGGCGGCGGCCGCCCCCTTCCACAGCGCCAGCGGGAACGGCGTCCTTGCCGCTATACTGAACGCCGCGAGGGCGAGCGGCGGGTAGACCGTCGGCACGTGCCGGTGCGGGAGGGCCCGCCAGAGCTCGTCGCGCAGGGGCGCGAGCTCCGCGGCCGCCGGAGGGAGCGCGTAGGGGTTGCGGCCCGCCGCGGCGACCCTTCCGTCCCACAGGTAGCGCAGCACGTCG
The DNA here is from genome assembly GCA_036277075.1 of Thermoanaerobaculia bacterium. Lineage (GTDB taxonomy): Bacteria > Acidobacteriota > Thermoanaerobaculia > Multivoradales > UBA5704 > DASUNQ01. Next base: position 30,358 of record DASUNQ010000290.1, on the reverse strand, counting down.
TCCGACAACGAGGGCGCGAGCGGCAGCAGGAGGAGGCGGAGCAGCAGCGCCCCGGCGAGGACGATCGTGCCGAGCCTCGCGGAGTCCGCTTCGAGACCCCGGGCCGCACTCCAGAGAGCGAAGGCGCCCAGCGCCAAGAGCGTCAGGGCGGAGGGGAGATGAGTCGACAGCGGGTCGAGAGCGAGAAGGCCCAGCGCCACCGCGGCGAGCGGCAGCACGGCGAGCAGGGGCCGCGCCGCGCCCGCGGCAGGGCCCGCTTCCGGAGAGCTCGGAGATGACCCTGCCGTCGTCGGCGGCCTTGCTGGCACTCTACTACCTCGTCCTCGCGGTGCTCGCCTTCTACGGCGTGCATCGCCTGCTGCTGGTCTGGCTCTACGTCCACACCCGGCGGCGCAAGGCCGTCCGACCTCCGGACCCGGACGTCTGGCCCATCGTGACGGTGCAGCTGCCACTCTACAACGAGATGTACGTCGCCACCCGGTTGATCGACGCCGTCTGCGCCCTCGACTACCCGCGCGACCGCCTCGAGATCCAGGTGCTCGACGACTCGACGGACGAGACGCGCGAGCTGGCGGCGCGGACCGTCGCGGCGCGGCGGCGCGAGGGCTACGACATCCACCACCTGCACCGCACCGAGCGGCAGGGCTTCAAGGCCGGAGCGCTGGCGGCCGGGCTCGCCGTCGCCCGCGGCAGTCTGGTGGCGGTCTTCGACGCCGACTTCGTGCCGCACGCCGACTTCCTGAAGCTCTCGGTTCCCTACTTCGCCGACCCGACCATGGGGATGGTGCAGGGGAGCTGGGAGCACATCAACCGCGGCTACTCGCTGCTGACGCGGATCGAGGCCATCCTCCTCGACGGCCACTTCCTGATCGAGCACACCGCGCGCCACCGCAGCGGCTGCTTCTTCAACTTCAACGGCACGGCCGGCGTCTGGCGGCGCGAAACGATCGAGCAGGCCGGCGGCTGGCAGCACGACACGCTGACCGAGGACCTCGACCTCTCCTACCGCGCCCAGCTCGCGGGGTGGCGCTTCCTCTACCTGCCGGAGCTCGGCGTCCCCTCCGAGCTGCCGGTCGACATCAACGGCTTCAAGAGCCAGCAGTACCGCTGGACCAAGGGGTCGATCCAGACCGGGCGCAAGCTCCTGGCGCGGATCGTCCGCAGCGATCTGCCGCTCAAGGTGAAGTTCGAGGCCTTCGTCCACCTCACGAACAACTCGAGCTACCTCTTGATGGTGCTCCTCTCGCTGCTCCTCTTCCCGGCCATGCTGCTGCGGCGCGACGCCGGGCTCGAGCTGATGCTGCTGGTCGACGCGCCCCTCTTCCTCGCCTCCTCGATCTCGGTCGTCGCCTTCTACATGACCAGCCAGGTGGTCGCCCGCGGTCCCCGCGCCTGGCGGCGCGAGGCGCGCTTCCTGCCGGCGCTGATGGGACTCGGCATCGGCCTGTCGATCAACAACGCCCGCGCCGTGCTCTCCGGGCTGTTGCGCCGGGGCGGCGTCTTCCATCGCACCCCGAAGTACCGCATCGAGCGGCGGGGCGAGGACTGGGCCGGCAAGCGCTACCACGCCGGCACCGACCCGCTGATCGCCGCCGAGGGGACCCTCGCGGTCTACTTCCTCGCCTGCACCGCGTACGCGGCCACCCACTCGATGTGGATCTCGCTCCCCTTCCTCCTCCTCTTCGCCCAGGGCTACCTCTACATCTTCGCGCTCTCGGTCCTCCCCAGGCTGCGCGCGCGCCGCGCCACGCTCCGCGTCGCGCGCAGCGGCGGCCTCCCTTAGCCGCCGCGCCGGTGAACCCCGGCGCCCCGGAGAGGGACTCACGCGGATGCGCGGCCCGGCCGTCGCCGGATGACGTCCGGGAACTCCAAGGAGGATCTTCGAGTGACACGCAGTTTCGGTAGGGCCTTCACGGGCCTCTTGGCCCTGGCGCTCGTGGTGGCGCCCGCGTACGCTCAGGAGCACAGCTTCACCAAGGTGGCGGACAGCACCGCGGACGCGTTCGAGCCCTTCAGCTTCGGGTGCGCCACGATCAACGCCCCGGGCGACATCGCCTTCAAGGCGGGGCGCTTGGCCCCGGACGGGTTCAACACGATCCCCGGCATCTATCGCGTCAACGCGGACGGCAGCCTGACGACCATCGTCGAGGACCGCAAGCGGTTCGTCACCATCGGGTTCAATCCCTCGATGAACGACCTCGGCCAGGTGTCGTTCGCCGCGCGCTTGGACGGCGGCAAGAAGCCGGACACCGAGTCGATCCTGCGCGGCGGCGGCAAGAAGCTGACGACCATCGCCAGCACCGCCGACGAGTTCAACTTCTTCGGCTTCGACACCTCGATCAGCAACAGCGGCGAGGTCGCGTTCAAGGCCGAGCTCGACGAGGAGCTCGGCTTCGAGGAGGGTCTCTTCTCGGGCAGCGGCCGCGCGGTGACGACCCACTACCTCGCCTCGACCAGCGACTTCGACGGCAACGACTCCCGCCCCTCGATCAACAACCTCGGCATCATCGGCTTCGACGAATCGATCGCCTTCGAGAGCGGCATCTTCGCCGGACGGGAAGGGACCTTTACGACGATCGCGGCGCCGGACCCGGACGTCTTCGTGCAGAAGCCCGTGCTCAACGACGCGGGCACCACGGCCTTCTACCGCTCCTTCTTCGACGAGGCGACCCAGCAGTTCGTCGAAGAGATCGCGACCGGCAACGGCGGTCCTCTCACCACCGTCGTCGACACGCGGGGCGAGTTCTCCTTCTTCGGTTTCCGGCCCCCGGCGCTGAACGGCGCCGGTGAGGTGGCCTTCCATGCGACCCTCGACGACTTCTCGACCAGCGGGATCTTCGTCGGTCCGGATCCCGTCGCGGATCGGGTGATCGCGACGGGCGAGACGCTCGACGGCGCGACCGTCCAGAACCTCACCTTCTGCGAGGAGGGCCTCAGCGACTCCGGACAGCTCGCGTTCATCGCCCAGTTGGAGGACCTCGACTCGCCGAACGGCTTCCGCATGGCGGTCTTCCGCGCCACGCCTCTGCCGTAGGCGACCCCGAGAGCTGCAGAGATCCCGGGGGGCCGTCCGGCCCCCCCGTCGTTTTTCAGTCTTCCCGTTGCGCCTGCAGGTAAAATGATCGGTATGGCGATCGCCGAACGCCGCGCCGGGCTCGAGGTCTCGCTGCGGCCGGCCTCCCCGCGCGACGCCGAGCTCCTCCGCCTCTGGCGCGCCGAGCCCTCGGTCCGCCGCCACCAGCCGCTCAACGACCTCCCGGTCTCGCAGCTCCGCGCCGACGTCGCCAGCCAGCGCATCGCCGACCTCTACCGCGGGCGCGGCGAGAAGTTCCAGTGGATCGTGCAGGTGGACGGGCAGGCGGCGGGCTGGATCACCCTCGTGGTCAGCAACTGGGAGCACGGGCTGGCGGAGGTCGGCTACGCGCTCTCGACCCCCTTCCAGGGCCGCGGCGCGATGACGGAAGCGCTCCGCCAGCTGCTCGAGAACCTCTTCGCCAGCACCGTGCTCGAGCGGGTCGAGGCGCGCTGCGCGGTCGAGAACCTCGCCTCCCAGCGCGTCCTCGAGAAGAACGGCTTCCGCCGCGAGGGGCTGCTCGTCGGCTATTTCAAGCTGCGCGGCCGGCGGGTGGACAACTACCTCTACGCCCGCCTGCCCGACCCGCAGGACTGACGGCCCTCCCTACTCGTCGCCGCGCTCCTCGACGAAGGGACGGACGTCGAGCTTCACCTGGTGCTGGGCCGCGAGGAACCCGCCCGGCGAGGCGCCTTGGAAGTAGTGCCTCTGCCAGCCGGCGCGGTGGGCGGCCGAGCCCGGCTCCTGGAGGTCGCGGTTGAACCGCCGCCGGTCTTCGCTCCAGGCCCGGTGGGCGCGGGAGAGCTCGGGGGCGCTGGCGATCGGCCGGATCACCGGATCGAAGCGCTCGACCTCGAAGCGGGCCTGCGGCGCGATCATCGCGATCGGCTGCCCTTTCGGGAAGACGACCCAGTCGCCCGGCCGCGTCAGCAGCCAGTTCATGGTGAAGGTCGCCACCGCCCAGTCGGTCTCGACGACCCCGTCGAGGGGGAACGCCCCGTCGACCGGCAGGTTGGCCGGCCCCCGCACCAGCAGGTTGTAGCCGGGCGGCGTGCGGAAGAGGAAGGGGATGTGCCAGGTGAGGACGCCGCAGCCGAAGTGGCTCAGCGCGACCGGCGGTGCGGGGGGATCCTGCTCGACGACGAGGTCCTCCGAGCGCTCGCCGCCGTTCCAGCAGGCGCGGACGGCGACGTCCTGGACGACGAACCACCCGGCCTGGCTCGCCACCACCAGCGGCAGGCAGCGGTAGGCGAACCGCTCAGGGCTGGCGTCCATCCACTCCCGCGTAGCCGCCGCCGGCACGAGGCGCAGCGGCAGGTCGGACACGCGGTAAGCGACGAGGGAGAGGCGCTCAGCCTCGCCGCCTCCCAGGGCTGTCTTTTCCCGTTCCACTTCGAATCCTGAGCTGCAAGAGGTGGACCGCGCGCCGCCCCACCTCTGGACGACGCTAGTCGGGCCTGTAGGCCGGTAGGATGAAGCCAATCGCAAGCCCATGCGCCCGAACCCGCTCGCTCCCTGGGAGCTCCGCATCGGCGAGCTGCGTGTGTACTACGACGTCGATGAAGAACCCGAGCGGGTGGTATCCGTCCTTGCCATCGGCGTCAAGGAGCGCAACCGAGTCCGCATCGCAGGCGAGGTGATCGAGCTATGAAGGTTTTGGACAAATCCGACGCGACGGCTCCCCTGGCCGACTACGCCGCAGACATCGACAAGGAGCCCGTCGTCATCACGAGCGACGGGACCCCGATCGCGGCGCTGGTCTCGATCGAGAACGCGGATCTCGAGACCGTCTCGCTGAGCACCAACCCAAAGTTCCTCGAGTTGATCGAGCGCTCCCGAGCGCGCCAGCGCGCCGAGGGAGGCATCTCCGCCGACGAGATGCGGCGCCGGTTGGCGTCGAGCGATTCGTAGGCCCTACAGCAATTCCAGGTTCGCGTACCGCGCGATCAGGCGCCGCTTGCCGGCCTTCTCGAAGAAGACGGTGAGCTTGGTGTCGTCGCCTTCGCCGTCGATCTCGAGCACCACGCCCTGCCCCAGCGTCGGGTGGCGGACGCGGCTGCCGCGGCGGGCGGTGCGGCGGGGGGCCATCACCGGATCGATCGGGTCGACGCGGCGCTGCGCGCCCGTCTCCGACGATGCCGGGCGCGAGGCCATCCGCGGCGGCGGCAGGGTGTAGGGAACAGCCGCCGCCGCGGCCCCGCCGCCGCCGCCCCCCCCGCCGAAGAACGCATACACCGCCTCGGCGCGCTCGCCGCGCCGCGGCGGCTCCCAGGCGAGCGAGGGGCTCATGGTGGCCGCGAGCAGGTGCTCCGGCAGCTCGGCGAGGAACGGCGACTCCTCCTGGTCCTGGTAGCGGCCGGCGACGCGGCGCCGGCGGCAGCAGGAGAGGTACAGCCGCTCGCGGGCCCGCGTCATGCCGACGTAGAGCAGCCGCCGCTCCTCCTCGACGTCCTCGCGCGCGCCCTGCGCGTTGAAGTGCGGCAGCAGGCCGTCCTCGAGCCCCGCCACCAGCACCGCCCGGAACTCGAGCCCCTTGGCGCTGTGCAGCGTCATCAGCGACACTCCGCGCTCGCTCTGCCAGGTGTCGAGGTCGGTGACCAGCGCGACGTGGTCGAGGAAGCCGGTGAGCAGGTCCTCGTCGCCGGCATTGGCGCTGTTGGCCTCGGTGAACTCCTGCGCCGCGGAGAGGAACTCGCGCAGGTTCTCGAGCCGCGCCAGGTCGTCGGGGTCGTTCTTGTCGAAGAGGTCGGGGTAGCCGGTGGCGGCGAGGAGGCGGTCAAGCAGCGCCGGCAGCGGCAGCTCCTGCGCCGCGCGCTGGAGCTCGACGATCGTGTCGCGGAACTTGCGCAGCGCCGCGGCGCTCTTGCCGGGCAGGTTGCCGAGTTGGTCGAGGAGCAGCACGTCCCAGAGCGGCTGGCCGAGCTGCGCCGCCTGGGTCTGCAGCAGCTCCTGCGTCGCCTTGCCGATGCCGCGCGGCGGCTGGTTCAGGATGCGCGCCAGCGAGAAGGTGTCGTGCGGGTTGCGCAGCACGCGCAGGTAGGCGACGAGGTCCTTGATCTCGGCGCGGTCGTAGAAGCGGGTGCCGCCGACCAGCACGTACGGCACCTCGCGCGCCAGCAGCTCGTCCTCGATCGCCCGGGTCTGCGCGTTGGTGCGGACCAGGACCGCGATGTCGGCGAGCTTGTGGTCGCGCCGCAGCTTCTGGATCGTGTCGACGACCCAGCGCGCCTCGTCCCCCTCGTCGAGCGCCTTGAAGAGCTGGACCAGCTCGCCGGCGCCGGCGTCGGTCCACAGGCGCTTGCCGCGGCGGTGGACGTTGTGCGCCACCAGCGCCCCCGAGATGTCGAGGACGTTCTGGGTCGAGCGGTAGTTGCGCTCGAGCTTGCGCACCACGGCGCCGGGGAAGCTCTTCTCGAACTCGAGGATGTTGGCCAGCTCGGCGCCGCGCCAGCGGTAGATCCCCTGGTCCTCGTCGCCCACGGCCGTGAGATTGCCGTCGCGGCCGGCCAGCTCCTGGATGAGGCGGAGCTGCGCGTGGTTGGTGTCCTGGTACTCGTCGACCAGCAGGTACTCGGTGCGGCGCCGGATGCGGGCGCGCAGCTCCTCTTCGGTCGAGAGGAGCTTGACCGCGAGCGCCAGGAGGTCGTCGAAGTCCACCCCCGAGGCCTGCTGCAGCAGTCCCTGGTAGCGGCGGTAGAGGAGCGCCGCCTTCTTCTGGAAGAAGTGCTGCGCCTGCGACTCGTAGCCGGCGGTGTCGAGGAGACGGTTCTTGGCCGAGCTGATCTCGGCCAGCACCGCGCGCGGCGAGAAGGCCTTCTCCGAGAGCCCCTCGGCGGCGAGGGCCTGCTTGACCAGGCCGAGCTGGTCGGCGGTGTCGAGGACCGCGAAGTCGCGCTTGAGCCCCACCCGCTCGCCGTAGCGGCGGAGGAGGATCAGGGCGTAGCGGTGGAAGGTGCCGACCGACGCCGGCAGCGGGTAGATCCCGAGCAGGCGCTCGACCCGCTCGCGCATCTCCCCGGCCGCCTTGTTGGTGAAGGTGACGGCGACCAGGTGACCCGGGTCGATCCCCCGCTCCCGCGCCAGCCAGGCGATCCGGTAGGTGATGACCCGGGTCTTGCCCGACCCCGCCCCGGCGAGGACGAGCTGCGGCCCCTCGCCGTGCGTCGCGGCCGCGATCTGCTCCGGGTTCAGCTCGCGCTCGAGGTCGAGGGGGGCGCGGACGGCTTTCACGGCGGGAGTGTATACAGTACGTCTCGATGCGACCCCGGATGCTCCGTCCGCTCCGTTCCCTCCTCGGCTGTGTGGCGCCGATCGTCGCTCTCGGCTGCGGCGTGCCGCCCCAGACCGCGCCCGAGATCGACGTCGCCCCGCCTGCGGTCATTCAGCCGGCCGACCAGGCCATGCAGCAGCAGATGGGCGCCCTCGCCTTCATCGCCTACCTCGGCGAGGAGCTCACCGGCTCCGACGACCGGGTGGAGACCGAGCTCTACCCCTGCCTCGTGAACCAGCTCGCGGCGGAGCCGGTGACCAACGGCAAGTGGACCCTGGCGTGGGGACCGGCGGTCTACAAGTTCGACATCGCCCGCTACGACGACAACATGCTGTACGTCGTCCGCGACGCCGCCGACCCGGCGCACCTGGCGATCGCCACGCGCGGCACCAACGCCAAGGCGATCCTCGATTGGCTGCTCGAGGACCTCGAGGTGGACCGCCAGGTCGCCTGGCGATACGGCAACGCGCCGGGCGAGGCGAAGCTCTCGCAGGCGACCGAGAACGGGCTGCGCGTCCTGCAGACGATGGTCGCGGCGAGCGGGCCCGTGCCGAACCAGACGTTGGCCCGTTTCCTCCAGGCGGAGTCGCAGGCCAAGGGCCCGCTACGGATCGACGTCACCGGCCACAGCCTGGGCGGCGCGCTGGCGCCGACGCTCGCCCTCTGGCTGGCCGACACCCGGCGCGACTGGGACGCCTCCGGCAAGTCGACGATCGCGGTCGTCTCGCTGGCCGGCCCGACCGCCGGCAACGCCGCCTTCGCGGCGTACTCCGACTCGCGCATCGGCTCCTCCACGACCCGGCTGCACAACCCGTACGACGTCGTGCCCCTGGCCTGGAATTACGCGACGATGGGGACGATCGCCGGCCTCTACGCGCCGCAGATCGAGCCGGAGAAGATCGTCCGCGACGCCATCGACGTCGCCCGGGACCTCGTCAAGGACAAGGGCTACACGCAGATCCACCCGGACGCGCCGGCCCTCCCCGGCGCGCTCTCCGGCGCCACGAGCTACACCGAACAGCTCAGCTGGCAGCACACCTGCGGCTACCAGTGCGCCCTGGGTCTGGTGCCGCCGCTCTACACGCCGGTGTCGCTGGACTGCAAGACCGGGCAGAAGCAGGAGCAGAGCTGCGTCTGCCCCACGCCGTAGGACGGGCGTCCCCGGCCCGGGGACGAGCGTCCGGTCTCGTCTAGGTCACTCCCCCCAGTTCCACACGCAGGTGTAGTCCCCGACCACCTTGAGGCTCGAGCAGAGGAGGCCGTTGGTGTTGCCGCCTTCGCAGCTCGGCCACTTGGTGCCGGTCTTCGTGCGCTCGCAGCGGCCCTCGCCGTAGTCGTTCATGTCGAACCCGTTGCAGCTCCACTCCGAGCAGGTGCACTCGCAGCCGGCACAGACGCAAGGCTGGCCCGGCTCGCAGGTCGAGCAGGGGAAGTCGCACGAGCACCAGCAGTCGTTGGGGTCCTGGTTGCGCTGGCAGTAGGTGCTGTCCGGCCTGCAGGCCCAGTCGTAGTAGGACTCCTGCTCGCTCTGGCTGACCGGCGTGCCGCCGCAGCAGCGGCGCTGGTCGCTCCCCTCCAGGCGGTAGCGGACGGTCGAGTACGGGTCCCCGCAGTCGCCGTGCACGAGGCTCACCTGGAGGGGGAAGTTGGCGAAGTAGATCGAGCCCAGGAGCTGCTTGTTGCTGCAGTAGTCGAGATCGTAGACGGTGAAGAAGGGGGAGTTCATGTAGACCGTGTCCGGGAGCGGACACCCCCAGAGGAACGGGAACCGGTCCCAGGACTGGTTCACGCTCGCGACTTGCTGCTCGCTCTGCGACTCCTGGCGCATCCACGGATCGCAGATGTCCCACTCGCTGCTCTGATCGCCCGTCCACCCCTTGAACGTCTGACTGTGGTCGTTGCACACCTGGCTCACCCCGCCCGCGATGTCGACCCAGCTATTGCCGCAGGAGTGGAAGGGTGGAGCGCAGATGCACTCCTCCTTCGTGTTCTGCATGACCCGGTCGCCGGTGTAGGCGGACCACCAGACGCTGCAGTCCCAGTCGGCATGCGCCGGGACGGGGATCGCGGCCAGAACCGTGGCCGCGACGAGCGGCAGACACCGGGGAGAGAGACGCCGTGCGAAGAACGTGCTGAGCTCGCGCATTGCCGTGCCTCCTTCGAAAAGACCCCTCGACAAATAAGGTGCGGCTCAGCGCCGGGCACGGGAAGTCTGGGCCCCACGCCGTAGGACGGGCATCCCCGGCCCGGGGACGAGCGTCCGGCGGCGCGGAGCAAGCGGGAAAACGCCCGGGGCAAGCGTATTTTCGCCTCGGGTGAACGTACTTTCCCTGGGTACAAACGTACTGTTCGCGGGTACAAGCGTACTTTGCCTAGGTACAAGCGTACTCTTGCCCGGTACAAGCGTACTTTCCGAAAGTACGGCGTACTTTCGCCCGGTACAAGCGTACTTTCCGTTGGTACAAGCGTACTTTGCCTCGGGGTGAACGTACCGTCGAAAAGTACGCCGTACTTTCGAGAAGTACGCTTGCCCCCGGCCGATTCCCGCTTGCCCCGCGCGTCGGGGATATCTTCCCGGTCGACATGACGCCCCACGGCGAGGGTCAGCGGCTGGCGGAGCTGGCGGAAGCGGTGCGCGAGTCGACGCTCAAGCGGCTCCGAGTCGTCCCCGAGGGGCTGGAGAACTGGCGGCCGGTGCCGTCGGCGATGAGCTTCGCCGACGTGGCGCACCACATCGCCGAGGCCGACCGGTGGCTCTTCCGCAAGCTGGAAAGCCCGGAGCTGCCGCCGATGCAGGGGGAGGCGGGGGCGGGCGCCGTCGCCGGCCGCGCGCAGTTCCTGGCCCTCATCGAAGAGCTGGTGGATCTCGGCCGCCGGCGGTCGGCCCTCCTCCGGGGGCTGGACGCCGCGGCGCTCGAACGGCGCATGCGCGACGACCGTTTCGGCGGCGAGGTCTCAGTCTGGTGGATCGTCGCCCGCGGCAACCTCGACCACGAAGCCCACCACCGAGGCCAGCTCGCCACCTACCTCCGCCAAGTGGCCGAGGGCGGGCATCTCACGGCGGCAATGGACCAGGTCATCGAGGAAGTCGGGGTCGAGGTGGACGATTTCAGCCGCAGGGCCGCTGGTGGCGTCCTGCACCGAGTCGAGTGGGAGGAGGAGCCGGGCTCATGACGGCCGAGGAGGCCAAAGCACGCGCGTATACTGGCGGGAACATGAGATACAAGGTCGCCCTGCGCAAGAGCGAAGAAGGGTACAGCGTCTCGGTGCCCGGCCTCCCGGGCTGCTGGTCGCAAGGCATCACGGAAACCGAGGCGCTGGAGAACATCGAAGATGCCATCCGCGAGTACCTCGCGGTGGTGTCGGAGAATCTGGCGGGCCTCGATGTGCGGGAAGTCGAGGTCGTCGTCTAGCGGTGCCAAAGATCTCGGGCGTCAGCCACCGGGCTGCGGTCCGCGCTCTCCAGAAGGCAGGCTTCACGATCGCCCGCGAAGGTCGCAAGCACATCGTCATGACCGACGGGACGCGGATCGTCACGATTCCGCGGCATGACCCGGTCAACGCTTACACGATGGGTGGGATCGTCCAGGATGCCGGGCTATCACCGGAAGCCTTCAAGAAGCTCCTCTAACCGCTAGAATCCCCTGCCGTCCGAGGAATGCCCCGCCGCCCGGAGCCGTTTGGGGCGTGGGGAAACCGCCATGCAACCCGCCATGCAACCGACCGACATCTACGGCAACCTCCAGCAGCGCGTCATCGGCCAGGAGGAGGTGCTGCGTTACGTCTCGGTGGCGATCTTCAAGCACCTCCAGGGGGAGAAGTACGGCAACCTCCTGCTGATCGGCAACTCCGGCACCGGCAAGACGACGATCATGCGCGCCATCGAGGAGCTCTACCGCGAGCACGAGGAGCTGCGCGACTACCGGGTGCTGGTCATCATGAACGCCTCGACGATCGCCAACGAGGAGGGGGTGGTGGACGTGGGTCGCCTCTTGACCCGCGTCGAGGAGCGGGCGCGGCAGATCCTGGGCGAGGACGCCACGCCGGAGGAGATCGCCCGCGCCATGGAGCGGGCCACCGTCTGCCTCGACGAGATCGACAAGGTCTCCGGCGTCATCGGCGGCAAGCCCTACGTCACCGGCATCAACATCCAGCAGGCGCTCCTGACGCTGATCGAGGGCGAGCGGGTCCTCTGGCCGCTCACCGTCGTGCGCGACCGCGTGCCCGAGACGGCGCGCCTCATCGTCGACACCGGCCGCATGCTCTTCCTCTGCGCCGGGGCCTTCGAGACGCTCTACGACCAGGTCTTCCAGCGCGTCGTCTCGCCCAAGAGCGGCATCAAGCTGCCGACGACGACGGTCTACGAGAACGGCAAGATCCAGATCCGCGAGTACTTCACCCTGCGCGAGCACTTCAAGCAGGAGGACCTCTTCGCCTACGGCATGCAGCCGCAGTTCCTCTCGCGCTTCGACAACGCGATCATCCTCGAGGACCTGACGGCCGGCATCCTGGCGCGCATCTTCCGCGACCTGCCGGACGGCGTCTTCCGCTCTTCCCAGAGCTTCTTCCGCAAGTACGGCATCGAGCTCGAGGTGACCGACCAGGCGGTGCAGAAGATCGCCGAGGAGGCGTCGCGCCACAGCCGCATCGGCGCGCGCGCCCTCAAGTCGGTCTACGGCCGCATCATCAAGCCCTTCGAGTTCGACCCCTTCTCCCGCCAGGAGGTCCAGGCCAACGGCGGCGCCCACCGCCTGGTCATCGACGAGCCGCTGGTGGCGAGCGCGATGCGCCCGACGGCGTAACATGCGCCAGATGCGCCGGACCGCCGCTCTCGCCGCCGTGCTGACCCTCGCCCCGCTCGCCCCCGCCCGCGCCCAACCCTCCCTGCCGTCCGCGGCGGTCGAGCAGGCCGTCGCCCGTCTGACCGCCAAGCACGGCGAGGCGCAGGCGGCGCGCATCCGCCGCGGCGTCGAGCAGGCGGCGCAGCGCTGGTGGGCCGAGGACGGCACCGCCGAGGAGTTCCTCGCCTTCGTCGAGGCCAGCTTCCTGGCCGACCCGGCGGAGCTCGACGCCACCGCCGCCCGGCTCGAGCGGGTGATGGAGCAGACGGTCGGCCACCTGCACGAGGTGCGGCGGGAGATCATGACCCCGCTCGACCTCGACACCGGCCCGGTGCGGCGGGTGGACGAGCTGCTGTCGAACGTCGACTTGAGCGCGCACGTCGACGAGGACCTCTACCGCACCAAGGTCGCCTTCCTGGCCCTCCTCAACTTCCCGGTCCACACCCTGGAGGAGCGGCTGGCGCAGGGCCCCTCGTGGGACCGCGCGGCGTGGGCGCGCTCGCGGATGATGGACCGCTTCTCCGAGCGCGTGCCCGCGGTCGTCCTCCAGGAGTGGACGGCGGCCACGACGCGCGCCGACCGGTACATCGCCGACTACAACATCCGCCTCGACCGGCTGGTCACCCCCGCGGGCGAGCGCCTCTTCCAGGAGGGGCTGCGGTTGATCAGCCACTGGGGGCTGCGCGACGAGCTGCAGTCGCACTACGCCGACCCCTCCCCCGCCGGGCTCGCCAAGCAGCGCGTGATCCTCGAGGTCATGGAGCGGATCGTGCGCCAGGAGATCCCGCGGGCGGTGATCGACAACCCCGACCGCCTCTGGGAGCCCTTCGCCAACACCGTCCGGCCGCTCGACCCGGCCGAGGCGGTCGACCCCGAGCGGCTGGCGCGCGAGCGCGAGCCGGACACGCGCTACGAGCGGCTGCGCGAGGTGTTCCGCGCCGCCACCAAGCAGGACCCCTACAGCCCGGCGACGCCGACCTACATCGAGCGCAGCTTCGAGCGCGGGCGCGAGATCCCGGAAAAGGAGGTCGAGGCCCTCCTCGTCTCGGTCCTCGAATCGCCCGAGGTGCGCGACCTGGCGGCGCTGATCAAGCAGCGCCTCGGGCGCCCGCTCGAGCCCTTCGACATCTGGTATTCCGGCTTCCGGCCGCGCGGCCGCTACAGCGAGGCCGAGCTGGACGCGGTGGTGCGCGAGCGCTACCCGACGGTCGAGGCCTTCCAGACCAAGCTCCCCGAGGTGCTGCGCGCCCTGGGGTTCACGCCGGAGAAGGCGGCCTGGCTGGCCGAGCGCATCGTCGTCGACCCGGCGCGCGGCGCCGGCCACGCGCTGGGCGCCGCGCGGCGCGAGGACAAGGCGCACCTGCGCACCCGCGTGCCCCAGGGGGGGATGGACTACAAGGGCTACAACATCGCCATCCACGAGCTGGGGCACAACGTCGAGCAGGTCTTCTCGCTCAACGCCATCGACCACTGGTGGCTCACGGGCGTCCCCAACAACGCCTTCACCGAGGCGATGGCGTTCGTCTTCCAGCACCGCGACCTGGAGCTTCTGGGGCTCGGCTCCCAGGATGCCGAGGCGCGGCGCGCGCAGGCCCTCGCCCTGCTCTGGAACGCCTACGAGATCGGCGGCGTGGCGATCGTCGACATGCGGGTCTGGAACTGGATGTACGCGCACCCGGAGGCGACGCCGGCCGAGCTGCGCGAGGCGGTGCTCGGGATCGCGCGCGAGGTCTGGAACCGCTGGTACGCGCCGCACTTCGGGACGCGCGACTCCGAGGTGCTGGCGATCTACTCGCACATGATCGTCTACGGCCTCTACCTGCCCGACTACCCGCTCGGGCACCTCATCGCCTTCCAGGTCGCCGAGAAGCTGCACGGCGGGGACTTCGGCGCCGAGTTCGAGCGCGTGACCCGGCAGGGCCGGCTCACCCCCGACGCCTGGATGCGCGGCGCCGTCGGCGGGCCGCTCTCCGCCCGCGCCCTGCTCGCCGCGGCGCGCGAGGCGCTGCGGGCCGAGAAGGCGCGTTAGGTTCCCGCCGCGCGCCGCGCCAGCACGCACGAGACCTGGGTCGTGGACAGCTCGCGCAGCAACGGCATCCGCCCCAGCCAGCGCTGCCCGCGAACCTGATCGTCGCGCCGCTCGATCACCGCCAGGCCGCTCTCGGCCACCAGGCGCTCGAACTTCGCCAGGCTCATCCGGTTCAGGCCCTCCTGGAGCTCCGCGTAGCGCGTCGCGCCGTCGTCGCGGAAGCGCGCCCGCACCCGCATCACCGTGCGCTCGCCGAACAGCACGGTCGCCCACGGCAGGCGGGTGAAGAAATGCATGTGGCCGCCGTAGGGCGCGTACCAGGGCGGCCCGAAGGTCACCAGGATCGAGCCCCCGGGCGCGAGCGCCCGCGTCATGTCGGCGAGCACCGCCCGCGGGTCGTCGAAGTGCTCCATCGCGTTTTGCGACAGCACCAGGTCGAAGCGGCCGGCGTCGGCCGGGCCGAGGGCGGAACGGATCTCGACGCGTCCGTCGACTCCGGCGGCATCCGCCCGCCGCCGGGCCTCGGCGACGTGCTCCGGTTTGATCTCCAGCCCCACGACGCGCGCGGCGCCGGCGCGGGCCAGCGCCACGACCTGGGCGCCGCCGCCGCAGCCGAAGTCGAGCACCCGGCGGCCGGCGAGGTCGTCGAGCCGGCCGGGGAAGACGCGGCGCAGCAGCGCCAGCGGATCGCTCTCGCCCCCCTCCTGCACGAGCGGCGGGTAGGCGCCCTGCCGCGGGTCTCGCGAAACCAGCAGCAGCAGCCTCTCGGCGAGGGTCATGCGTTGCGGCCCCGTCACCACGATGTTCTACCACTCTCCGCGCGCCGCTGTGAGGTTATGCTCCGCGGATGAACCGATCCCACGCTCCCCTCCTCGCCCTCCTCCTCCTTCTCCTGCCCTTCGCCGCGCTCACCCAGGAGCAGCAGCCCCCCCAGCCCGAGGAGGGGGAGAAGCCTCCGATCGAGGAGGGAGAGCGCCCGCCCGAGCAGGGCGAGCGGCCGCCGGTCGAGGGGGAGCAGCCTTTCGAGCCGGTCGAGCCGAAGCCCGCCGAGGGGGAGAAGAAGCCGGCGGAGGAGGCGGAGAAGAAGGAGGAGAAGTGGGACGTCAACAACCCGCCGGGGCCGCGCGAGGAGGTGACGATCGACGTCGCCGAGGGCACCTGGATGAGCGTCGACGTCTCGCCCGACGGCAAGGAGGTCGTCTTCGACCTCCTCGGCGATCTCTACGTGGTGCCGATCGGCGGCGGCGAGGCGCGCGCCCTGACCGCCGACATCGCCTGGCAGGAGCAGCCGCGCTACAGCCCGGACGGCAAGCGGATCGCCTTCACCAGCGACCAGGGGGGCGGCGACAACGTCTGGATCGCCGACCGCGACGGCAAGAACCCGCAGCAGGTCTCCAAGGAGACCTTCCGCCTGCTCAACAGCCCCGACTGGTCGCCCGACGGCGAGTACATCGTGGCGCGCAAGCACTTCACGTCGCAGCGCTCGGCCGGCGCCGGCGAGATGTGGCTCTACCACCGCAGCGGCGGCGAGGGTCTCCAGCTCACCAAGCGCCGCACGCAGCAGAAGGACAGCGGCGAGCCCGTCTTCTCGCCCGACGGCCGCTATCTCTACTACAGCGACGACGCCACGCCCGGCGAGATCTTCGAGTACAACAAGGACCCCAACTCCCAGATCTACGTCATCCAGCGCCTCGACCGGAAGACGGGCAAGACCGAGGAGCTCGTGACCGGCTCGGGCGGCGCGGTGCGCCCAACCCCGTCGCCGGACGGCAAGCTCCTCGCCTTCATCCGCCGCGTCCGCGGCAAGAGCGTCCTCCACCTGCACGACCTCGCCTCCGGCGAGGAGTGGCCGCTCCACGACGGCATGGAGCGCGACATGCAGGAGACCTGGGCGATCCACGGCGTCTACCCGGGCATGTCCTGGACGCCCGACTCGCGCTCGATCGTCTTCTGGGCCGGCGGCAAGATCCGGCGCATCGACGTCGCCAGCCGCAAGGTCTCGGACATCCCCTTCCACGTCCGCGCGACCAAGCAGACGACCCCGGCGCTGCGCTTTCCGCAGGAGGTGGCGCCGGCGCGCTTCGCGACCAAGATGCTGCGCTGGGTCGAGGTCTCGCCCAAGGGGGACCGCGCGGTCTTCCAGACGCTGGGCAAGCTCTGGGTGCGCGACCTGCCGAACGGCAAGCCGCGCCGCCTCACCCGCCAGGACGAACACTTCGAGCACTTCCCCGCCTTCTCGCGCGACGGCCGCTCGATCGTCTACACCACCTGGGACGACGAGGAGCTCGGGCGGGTGCGCGTGGTCTCGGCGGCGGGCGGGGACGGGCGGACGATCGTCGACGCGCCGGGGCACTACGCCGACCCCGCCTTCTCGCCGGACGGCAAGCAGGTCGTCTACGCCAAGATCGGCGGCGGCTTCCTGCGCACGCCGGCCTGGTCGCGCGAGACCGGCATCTACCGGGTGCCGGCCGGCGGCGGCGAGCCCGAGCGCATCACCGAGGACGGCGTGCGCCCGCACTTCGGCGCCGAGAGCGACCGCGTCTACCTGCTCCGGCTCGGGCCGGAGAACAAGCGCCTCCTCGCCTCGGTCGGGCTCGACGGCAAGGACGAGCGCACGCACCTGCAGAGCGAGCACGCGAGCGAGTACCGCGTCTCGCCCGACGGCCGCTGGGTCGCCTGGACGGAGCGCTTCCAGGTCTACGCCGCGCCGTTCGTGCCGACCGGGCAGACCGTCGACATCGGCCCCAAGGCCGCCGCCCTACCGCTCAAGCAGGTGACGCGCGACGGCGGCTCCTACCTTCACTGGTCGGGGGACTCGCAGAAGCTCCACTGGTCGCTCGGCCCCGAGCTCTTCACCCGCTCCCTGCGCGACACCTTCGCCTTTCTCGAGGGCGCGCCGAAGGAGCTGCCGGAGCCGCCGACCGAGGGGGTGGACCTCGGCTTCGAGGTTCCGGCCGACGTGCCGTCCGGGACCGTCGCCTTCACCGGCGCGCGGCTCGTCACCATGCGCGGCGACGAGGTGATCGAGGACGGCACGGTCGTCGTCGAGCGCAACCGGATCGTGGCCGTCGGGCCGCGCGCCCAGGTCGAGGTGCCGCGGGGGGCGCACGTCGTCGACGCGGCGGGCAAGACGATCATCCCGGGGCTCGTCGACGTCCACTGGCACGGCGCCTTCGCCACCGACGACATCGTCCCCGAGGAGAACTGGGGCAACCTCGCCTCGCTCACCTTCGGCGTGACCACGATCCACGACCCGTCGAACGACACCGGCTCGACCTTCGCCGCCGCCGAGATGGCGAGGGCCGGGCTCGTCACCGCGCCGCGGATCTTCTCGACCGGCACCATCCTCTACGGCGCCACCACCGCCTTCACCGCGGTCATCGACAAGCTCGAGGAGGCGCGCGGGCACCTGCGGCGGATGAAGGCGGCCGGCGCCTTCAGCGTCAAGAGCTACAACCAGCCCCGGCGCGACCAGCGGCAGCAGGTGATCGCGGCGGCGCGCGAGCTCGAGATGATGGTCGTGCCGGAGGGCGGATCGCTCTTCCAGCACAACATGAACATGGTCGTCGACGGCCACACCGGCATCGAGCACTCGATCCCGGTGCCGGCGGTATACGCCGACGTGAAACAGCTCTGGCCGCCGACCGGGGTGGGCTACACGCCGACGCTGGTCGTCGGCTACGGCGGGCTCTGGGGCGAGGAGTACTGGTACGCCACGACCAACGTCTGGGAGGACCCGCGGCTGACCAAGTTCGTGCCGCGCGAGTTCCTCGACGAGCGCTCGCGCCGGCGGCGGACCGCGCCCGCCGAAGAGTGGGGCCACTTCAACAACGCGCGGGTGGCGGCCGAGCTGTCCAAGCTGGGCGTCAAGGTCAACGTCGGCGCGCACGGCCAGCGCGAGGGCCTCGCCGCGCACTGGGAGATCTGGATGCTGGCGCAGGGCGGGCTGACGCCGATGGAGGCGCTGCGCTCGGCCACCTTGACCGGCGCCTGGTACCTCGGCATGGACAAAGACATCGGCTCCCTCGAGCCCGGCAAGCTCGCCGATCTCGCCGTCCTCGACGCCAATCCGCTCGAGGACATCAAGAACTCCCGCACCGTCTCCCAGGTCATGGTCAACGGCCGCCTCTACGACGCGGAGACCATGAACCAGATCGGCAACCACCCGAAGAAGCGCGGCCAGTTCTTCTGGGAGCGCCAGGCGCCGGCGTTCGGAGAGGCCAAGAAGTAAGAGTATTCTCCCTCCATGGCTCTCAAGGCACGCGTTCATGCTGGCCGGCTCGTGGTGGACGAACCGACCAAGCTCCCGGAGGGGACGGAGGTCGATCTCCTGCCTCTCGATCCCGGCGACTGGCTCGACGAAGCCGACCGCGCCACGCTGCATCGAGCGCTGGCCGCCTCCGATGAGGAGGTAAGGGCAGGGAATCTGATCGACGCTGAGGAGGTGCTGAGGGAACTCAGGATCCGGTGACGCGGCGCAAGGTCCGTTTCACCGCGACTGCGCGAGAGCACGTTCGACTCTATGGTCAGTGGTGGCGGGAAAACTCGCTTCGCCCACAGATCCTCACTCAAGATCTAGGGGAGGCAATCAGGATCCTGGCGAGCCTGCCGGGGATCGGCTCCCCATATCTCGCCGCTCCCGTTGTCGGCGTCCGCCGCTTGTACCTCGAACGGCTCATGTCACACCTCTACTACACCTACGACGAGCGAGAGGTCGTGATCAGAGCTCTGTGGCACGCCAGCCGCGGGTCTGGGCCTGACCTAGGCTCGGTCTAAGTTCGGCTCAACGTCGAGGGGCCGTCGCGCCTACTCGATCAGCCTGTGAGCCGGGCGATGTCGGCCAGGTCTTTCTGGCGCTTGCTGGCGCGCCGGGTGGGGTCGCTCTCGCCGGGGACGAGCGCAAAGTCGAGGTCGAGGCTCACGACCGGCTCCGCGTAGGCGTTGACCGCCTGACCGCCGATCACGCAGTAGCGAGCGCCCGCCTCCTCGAGGACCTGAAGCGTCCGCTCGAGAAGGTCGGCGTGATCCATCGTCACCGTTCTCCAGAAGGTCGCCGCCTGCATCGCCTTCTCCGTTACGCCGCGCGCCGGACCTGCTCCGCGCCGCGCGGCCATTCGCCGGCGAGGAAGGCGCCGGCGGCGGCGAAGAACTCCTCGGGGCGCTCCACATAGGGGTGGTGGCCGCAGTCCTCGATCATCAGGAAGCGGGCGTCGCGGGCGTGGGCGGCCCACTCGCGGGAGGCCTGGAGCGGCACCAGGTCCTCGGTGCCCTGAACGACCAGGAGCGGCGGCGCGAGCTGGGGAAGACGCGGACGGAAGTCCCAGTCCTTCATCCGCGGCAGGATGTGCTCGAAGTAGACCGGCATGGCGTGCGCCGGCCACTCGTTGGGGAAGGCGCAGACGTCCGCCACCGGGAAACGCGCCACCGCCGCCGGGTCCATCATCTGCGCCGGCAGGAGGAAGTCGGTGAACCAGGCGCGGCAGAAGGCCACCGGGTCGGTCGCATCGAGCCCGGCGCGCCGCATCTCCTCGATCGACGGCACTCCCGGCGGGTAGACCAGCACTTCCGGCGCCGGCAGCTCCTGCAGCCACTCCCCCGGCCGCCGCGGCGTGATCGGGCAGACCAGCAGCAGGCGGTCGACCCGCTGCGGCTCGTCGAGGGCGTAGAGGGCGGCGATCGCCGCATGGTACGAGGAGCCGAGGAGCGAGAAGCGGGCCAACCCGAAGTAGCGGCGCACCGCCTCGAGGTCGCGGACGTCGTCGTCGAGCGAGAGCTGGCGGCGGTCGGAGACGACGCTGGAGCGGCCTCGGCTGCGCGGGTCGTAGAAGAGGAGGGTGCGCCCCGCGGCGAGCGGAAAGAGCAGCTCCGAGAGCCAGCTCGCGTTGGGGACGACGACCACCTCCGGCGAGTCGTCGAGCGGCAGCCCGACGGCGCGGAAGTAGAGCTGGAGCCCCGGCCGCACGAACACGAAGCCTTCGCTGGTCTGCATCGGTCGGACCCGGAGGGGGAACGCCGCGCCGCGGCGAGGGGGGAGTATAGCGGAGCGGCTAATCCGGCTCGCGCCTCACCTCGACGACGCGGAAGGGGAGGCGGTCGGGGTGGGTGCGCTGCAGCACGCCCATCGCCACGTTGTAGACCGGCGCTCCGGCCGCCGTCCGGCCTTCGGGCCGACCGCGGTGGGCGTGGCCGTGGAAGACCGCCGACACCGGGTACCGCGACAGCGGCTCCTCGAGCCGGCTGCAGCCGAGGAAGGGGAAGATCTCGCACGGCTCCCCTTCGACCGTCTCCTGGATCGGCGAGTAGTGGAGCACCGCCACCCGCGGCACCCGGCGCAGGCGGGCCAGCGCCGACTCGAGCTTGAGCGCCTCGTCCACCGCCTCGCGCACGAAGTCCTTGATGATCGTCTCGCCCCACGGACCCAGCGCGCGCTTGCCGAAGCCGCCGGCGAACCCCTTGACGCCGGCGAAGCCGATCCCTTCGACCACCTGCGCGTCGCCGTCGAGCAGGGTGATGCCGGCGTCGGCGAGGATGTTCTTCACTTCCTCGGGCTTGCCCGACTCGTAGTCGTGGTTGCCGAGCACCGCGACGACCGGCACCTTGACGGTGCCGGCGATGGCGCGCGCCAGCAGGTGCGCCTCCTCGGGCAGGCCGCGGTCGGTGAGGTCGCCGCAGACCAGCAGAACGTCGGCGTGCTGGCCGACCTGCGCGAAGAGCTCGTGGATGGCGGCGGGGGGCGGAGGATGCTTGGCGAAGTGCAGGTCGCCGGTCGCGGCGATCCGCACCACCCCGTTGCCCGCCGCGACCGCCCCGCCCATGCCCTGGGAGGAGGCAATCGGTATGCCAGTGGTATGCCTCTTGCTCCCCTCACCCCCTCGCCGTCCCGGAGCCCCGATGAAAGCGACCGCCGAAACGCCCGACGCCGAGCTCGCCCCCGCGACCGTGGAGTGCTACCGCCGCGCGCTGGCGACGCTCGAGGGGGCCGGCGTGCCGTTCCTGGTCGGCGGCGCCTACGCCTTCGCCCGCTACACCGAGATCGTCCGCCACACCAAGGACTTCGACCTCTTCTTGAAGCAGGACGACCTGCCGCGGGCGCTGGCGGCGCTGCGCGGCGCCGGCTACGAGGTGGGGGTGCACTCGCCGCACTGGCTGGGCAAGGCCTACTGCGGGGACGACTTCGTGGACCTGATCTTCTCCGCCGGCAACGCCATCGCGCGCGTCGACGACCTCTGGTTCGAGTACGCGGTCCCCGGCGACGTGCTCGGCGTGCCGGTGCAGCTCTGCCCCGCCGAGGAGATGATCTGGTCGAAGGCCTTCCTCCAGGAGCGCGAGCGCCACGACGGCGCCGACGTCGCCCACCTGCTGCGCGCCGGCGCCGAGGGGCTCGACTGGGACCGGCTGCTCGCCCGCTTCGCCGAGAACTGGCGCGTGCTGCTCGCGCACCTCGTGCTCTTCGGCTTCATCTACCCGGGCGAGCGCGACCGCGTCCCGGCCTGGGTGATGCGCCGCCTGATCGCGGCGCTGCGCGACGAGCTGGCGGCGCCCGCCCGCGGCGAGCGAGTCTGCCGCGGGACGCTGCTGTCGCGCGAGCAGTACCTGCCGGATGTCGAGCGCTGGGGCTACCGCGACGCGCGGCTGCCGCCGACCGGCACGATGACCCCCCACGAGATCGAGCTCTGGACGGCGCGCATCGAGGAGGATGGCAGCCAGGCCGGCGCGCCCGTTCCTCCCTCTCCTAGCGGAGGAAGTCCACCCGATCGGTGATCACGCCGGTGACTCCGAGATCGGCGCAGCGGCGGTGCTCCTCGGGGGTCTCCAGCCCGTAGACGAACCTGCGGAAGCCCAGGGCGGCGGCCTGGTCGAGGAGCGCCGGGTCGAGCGCCTCGTAGTGCCAGACCGCGGTCCAGATCCGGCCGTCGCGCGGGAAGAGCCCGGCGAAGGCGTCGAAGCTCGCCGGCCGGCTGGCGAGGAGGAGACCGCACTCGACCCCGGCGAGGTGCGCGAAACGCTCGAGGAGCGGGTGCCAGAAGGAGGTGACGAGGAAGCGGTGGGTGGCGAGCCGCGACGCGACCGCGGCCGCCGTCGCCTCGAGCGCCGCCGGGGTCTTGATCTCCAGGTTCCAGAGCAGCTGCGGGAAGCGGTCGAGAGCCTCCTCGAGCCCCGGCACCGGGTGCCCGGCGGCGGCCCCGAGCTCGGCGGGGGTGAGCGCGGCCACCGGCCGGCCGTCGGGAGCGATGCGGTCGTGGAAGAGGACCGCGGCGCCGCCGGCGGCGACGCGCACGTCGGTCTCGACGCCGTCCGCCCCGAGCGCCGCGGCGCGGGCGAAGGCTTCGAGGGTGTTCTCGGGGCAGTCGGTGTGCTGGCCGCGGTGGGAGAGGACGAGCAAGGGGCGGCGGGCCGCGCCTACGGCCAGATGCCGCGGCTGAGCGCCACCTCGGCGACCCGGCGGATCGCGAGCACGTAGGCGGCGGTGCGGAGGTCGATCGGCTCGCCGCCGGCGGCGAGCTCCTGCTGGGTGTCGATCACGGAGTCCGTCGCCCGCTCCATCCGGGCGGCGAGCTTCTCGTTGACCACCACGAGCGGCCACTGCTCGTGCTCGATGTTCTGCACCCACTCGAAGTAGCTGACGGTGACGCCGCCCGAGTTGGCGAGGATGTCGGGCACCACCGGGATGCCGCGCGCGCGGAGGATGCGGTCGGCCTCCGGGGTGGTGGGCCCGTTCGCCGCCTCGACGACGACGCGCGCCGCCACCGCCGCGGCGTTGCCGGCGTGGATCTGGTTCTCGAGGGCGGCGGGGATCAGGACGTCGCAGGGCACGGTCAGCAGCTCCTCGTTCGACAGCGCCGAGGTGCCGGCGAGCCCGGCGACCGAGCGGGTGCGCGCCTTGTGCTCGATCGCCGCGGCCGGGTCGATCCCCTCGGCGCGATAGCAGCCGCCGCTCGAGTCCGAGAGGCCGACGATCCGCGCCCCCGCCGCCGCGAACAGCTCGCTGGCGATCGCGCCGGCATTGCCGAAGCCCTGGATGGCGATGGTGGCGCCGGCCAGCCGGTCGAGCCCCGGCACGGCGCCGCGCGCCAGGACCCGCGAGGCGACGAAGAGCGCCCCCTGCGCCGTCGCCTCGCGCCGCCCGAGCGAGCCCCCCATCTCGACCGGCTTGCCGGTGACGACCGGGAGGTTGTTCTCGCCCGGATGCATCATCTGGTAGGTGTCGTAGATCCAGGCCATCGTCTCGGCGTCGGTGTTGACGTCGGGAGCCGGGATGTCGGTGTAGGGACCGATGGTGCCGCCCAGCTCGGCGATGAAGCGGCGGGTGAGCCGGCGCAGCTCGGTCGGCGACAGGCGCTTCGGGTCGCAGACGATGCCCCCCTTGGCGCCGCCGAAGGGGATGTCGGCGACCGCGCACTTCCAGGTCATCCACGAGGCGAGCGCGCGGACCTCGTCCTCGGTCACGTCCGGGTGGTAGCGGATCCCGCCCTTGCCCGGCCCGCGCACCCGGCTGTGCACGGCGCGGTAGCCGACGAAGGTCTGCACGCTGCCGTCGTCCATCTCGACCGGGAACTCGACGGCGAGCAGACGGGTGACGCGGCGGAGATAGTCGAGCAGGCCGTTGCGGAGCTGCGGGACGAACTGCGCGGCGCGATCGAACTGCTGCTGCGCGATGTGATAGGGGTTGAGGTCTTCGGAGGTCGCCGCGCGCATGCGACCGCGGATCGTAGCAGAAGCCCCTCAGGCGGGGCGCGAGAGCACGAGCCCGGGCCGCCACCCCGCCGGAGCCATCTCGAACCCCGCAAACTGGAAGGCCGGCGCCACCGTGCAGCCGGCGAGCGTCCAGGCCCCGAGCGGGCGCGCGCTCTGCCAGGCGCCCGCCGGCACCGTCGCCTGCGGCAGCTCGCCGGCGGCGAGGTCGTCGCCGAGCGTCAGGGAGCGCAGCTCGCGCCCATCGCCGGAGACCAGGAGCTCGAGCGGCGCGCCGGCGTAGTGGTGCCAGACCTCGACCGCGTCGTGCACGCGGTGCCACGCCGAGACCTCGCCGGCGCGCAGCAGGTAGTAGATCGCGGTGAGCGACCCGCGGCCGCCGCCGGGCGGGCGGTCGCGGAAGGTCTCGCGGTAGAGGCCGCCTTCGGGATGCGGGCGGAGGTCGAGGCGGCGGGCGATCTCCTCGGCGCTTGGTTCAAGCCCGGCGCGAAAGCTTTCGCGCCTCATGGCCGCGGGGCGGCGCCGGGCTCGATGCGGTAGGTGAGCGTGACGCTGGCGTCGATCGAGACCTGACCGGGGGAGACGGGCGTCATGTCCATCTGCGCCGACTCCATCGCCATCCGCGTGTTGGCGAAGCGCGGGGTGACGATCGAGACGCCCCCTTCGGCGACCTCGAGCAGCCCCGCGAGCCGCACGCCGAGCGCCTCGGCAAGCGCCTCCGCCTTCTGCCGCGCCGCGTCGGCGGCCTGGCGCAGCGCCTGCTGCCGGGCGGCGATCGCGGCGCGCAGCCCGAAGCTCACCCCCTCGATCTGGTTGGCGCCGGCTTCGAGCCCGGCGTCGACGACCGGTCCGATCAGGTCGAGCTTCTCGAGCCGCACCGAGACCACGTTGACGGCGCGGTAGCCGACGACGCGCGGCTCGGTGGCGAGCCCCCGCTCCGGCGGCTGCGCGTCCTGCGCGTAGACCGGGTAGAGCTGGAGCTCGGAGGTCTGGATCTGCTCCCGCGGCACCCCCAGGCCCCCGATCGCCGCCAGCACCGCGTTGGCGATGCGGTTGACCTCCCCCTGCGCCTCGCGCGCCGTCGGCCGCTGCGCCGCGACCCCCAGCCGCACCGTCGCCTCGTCCGGCGGCGCCTGCACCTGTCCGGTGCCCTGCACCGTCAGCGCCGGCACGGGGTGGACGTCCCTGTCCTCCTCGTGCGCCCACGCCGGGGGCACCACCGCCATGGCCAACATCAGAATCAACGCCGCTCGTCTCATCGCCGGATCCTCCTCGTCGCTCCGGCGGCAAGGCTAACAAAGAGCGCCCGTCGCGTGCCTGCGACGGCACCTGCCTCAGGTGGACCTAGGGATGCTTATTCGCCTGTAGCGCCTTCCAGCCGCTAACGCAACGGGTGACGCCGCTCCAGACCTGGTGCAGGTACTTGACGCCGCAGACGAGATCGATGACTTCGAAAGCGAGGGCCAGGATCATGAACGTCACGAAGGCAATCTCCATCTCTTCCAGACAGAGCAGGATCGCGATGATCAACAAGATCAGGCTCAACCCTCTGATCGGCGTGTAGCTCAACGCGTACATTGCGGCCGGCTTGGGTGGATCTTCCGGAACCGAGGTCGCGCCGGTCGTGTGCAGTCCTCCGCCCTCTTCCAAATGGGACGCCATGTGCCTTCCTCTCTCCCGCGTTCAGGGGCGCGGGGTCCCGTCCGTGGACACCCGGGACACCGTCACGGCCCGGCGGTGCGTGCCGGCTTCGGCTTTGGCGGGTCCTCCGGCACCGACGTGGTGCTGGTGCTGTTCAAGCTCTCAGTCTTGGTGGTTGCCATCGTATCCTCCTTTGGCCGCTCAGCCGGCCACCGGGTTGGGCGATCCACCGCATTGTTCCGTTACAGTCGGTTCTCCTGCGCGTCGCCGACGAGGACGAACGGCGCCCAGTAGAAGGGATGGGCGAAGCGGCCGTCGCGGATCATCTGCAGCTTGGCGCTCCGCAACGCTTCGACACCGGCCTGACCGCGGTCGAGCCCGCGATAGAAGCGCACCATCAGGTCGCGAGTGGACGCGTCGCGCACCTTCCAGAGGCTCACCACGACGCTGCGCGCGCCGGCATGGAAGAACGCCCGCGCGAGCGTGATGAGCCCCTCCCCGCTGACCCGCTTGCCCAATCCGGTCTCGCACGCCGAGAGCACCACCGACTCCGCCGCCAGGCGCAAATTGAAGACCTCGTACATCTGAAGCAGCCCGTCCTCGGCCGAACCGGGTCGACGGCCGAGCAGCAGCCCGGAGAGCTGCGGCTGCTCCTCGTTGACGAAGCCGTGTGCCGCGAAGTGGAGGCGACGGGCGTTTTCGACGACAGGGTTGCCCTTGACGTTCTCCTCGACCGCCTCCCGGTCGATGTAGAGGCGAGCCCCGGCTCCCGACAGCACGTGGGCGATCTCTTGGACCTCGCGGCGCGCGGCGGGAAGCGGCGCCGCCCGCAGTTGCTGCAGCAGCCAGTTGTCAGAGACGCTGGCCGGTGCCAGCAAGCCCTCGGCCGCGACCGGCTCGGAGGCGGCAAAGGCAACGAGGCCCTCGCCGGTCGTCGCATCCGGCGGTCGTGCGCGCGGCTGCCGGAGGCTGGCCAACACGGTGGCCGAGGGGACGTATGCGACTGAGCGCGCGCCGATGAGGTACGGAAGGCGGGAGGGCGTGAGTTCGACCGCCGCCGTCGTGAGCAGCACCTCGAACGGAACCAGGTGGAGGGCTCCGTCGGGGGAGACCAGCAGGCGCGATCTCGCGTGCAGGGCGAGCTCCGCGGGCGCCAAGAGCTTGCGGTAAAGATCGGCGGCCGCTCGCACGTAGCGGCCGAGCGCCGCTCGCGCTGCGGCGTCGAGTGCAGCTCGCAGCTCGCGCACGTCGGCCTCGAGCTCCTTGGCGGGCGCCAGCGGAAACGCCGAGAGCCCGTCGCGTGTCACGACGAAGAGGTAGGAGCGCTCGTCCCCGACGCAGAACTCGAGCAGCGCCGAGCTCTCGTCCAGCAACGAACGGATCTCGTCGAGGGCGAGCGGCGCCGGGTACCGGACCCCTGCGTAGCCCGGGTGCAGCCGGCGGATGTCCCACTGCAGCCGCTCGCGGGAGGCCTGAGCCTCGCGCAGCTCCGCTTCCAACGCGGGCACCTCCTGGGCAACGGTTCGCTCCCGCGCCAGTGCGTCAAGCAGCTCGGACTGTACCCACGCGATGCGGCGGTCGAGATCTCGCTCGCGTTCGGCGAGCTCCGGAGCGAGGCCTTGATCGAGACGCAGCTTTCCCTCCACGACGAGCTCCAGCAGGCCCCGCGCGCGCGACCGTTCGCAGGTCTGGAGCGCTCGCGCGGCGTGACCGGCCTGCGGCTCGCTGGCCTCCAACCGCATGTGCAGATCCAGCACGAGGTCGTAGAAGGAGCGCCGCAGGCCGAGGAGCGAGGTGCGGAGCTCCTGGCCCACGACGCGACTGCGCACCGATTCCACGATCTCCAACGCCCGCTCCGCCGAGCGCAGCGCCGCGGCGGGTCGGCCCGCCTCACGCTCCAGCTCCGCGCGCCTTAACAGGGAGATGGCCTCGAGGTCCAGGTAGCCGCGGGCAGCAGACCACGTTAGCGCCCGCTCCAAATGCTCCGCGGCTCGCGTCAGCTCGCCGGCGCGCATGTAGGCGGTACCCAGCTCGAGGTCGGTCGCCGCCTCCTCGGCGCGGTCGGAGGTCGCCCGCCGTAGCGCGAGCGCCTGCCGTAGTGCCTCGATGGCCGCCGCCGTCTCACCGCGGGCCAGACGAACTACCCCGATGTTGTGAAAGGCCGAGGCCTCAATACGCCGGTCCTCCAGGTCGCGCGCGAGCGCCAGCGCCTGCTCGAACTCCGTCAGCGCGAGCGCCGGATCGCCGAGCACGTGATGGCTCCAACCGAGGCTCATCAACGCCAGTGCCTCCCAACGGCGCCTGCCGGTCTCCCGGTAGAGGCGTAGCGCCTCCGCAGCGCGCGCCTCGGCGCGATCCCAGTCGCCGAGGTCCTGGTACAGGCGCCCGAGACTCTGCAGAGCGGACGCTTCGAGGCCGCGGTCCCCGGCCCGCCGGAAGCTACCGAGCGCCGCGTTGTACAGCTCCAAGGCGCGTTGCATCTCACCGCGCCGGCGCAGAGTCGTCGCGATATGGCCGGTGACGGCAGCCTCGGTGCGGACATCCGCCGCCGCGCGGCTCAGAGGCAGCGCCCGATGGAAGAATTCGAGCGCCTTCACTGGATCACCCAACCGGCCATGTGCCAGGCCGATCGCTGCCAGGGTCCTGGCCTGCACCGAGAGGTCTCCGGCTTCGCGCAGGAGGGGCAGCGCCCTCTCGTAGTGCTCCAGCGCCACCCCGAGCTCGTTGGAGGTGAAGTACAGGTAGCCCAGGTTGTAGAGCGTCGCGCCCGCCTCCTCTTCGACCCCCAGCCGCTCCCAGAGTCGCAGCGCTTCCTCGTACTGTTCGCGTGCGTGCCGCGCCTCGCCGCGCGCGACGTGGGCCACTCCCAGGCTGTTGAGAATCCCCGCCTCACCCGCCGCGTAGCCACTCGCGCGTGCCGCGGCGAGTCCCTGCTCCAGGTAGCTGGTCGCATGCGCCGGTGAGCCGCGGTCGATCTCCAGCGCGCCGATCTCGTTGAGAGCGTCCGCCGTGCCGTGCTCGTCGCCCATCACACGCCATGAGCGGAGCGCCTCGTGCAGGCGCGCGAGCGCCAGCTCGCTGGTCTCGGTCGTGCCGCGTTCCTTCAGCTCCAGGGCCTCGGCGAACAGGCGCTGCGCCGCGACGCGTCCCGGGTCGGACTCGCTCGCCGGCCGCAGCTCATCGATCCAGACGCCATAGCGCTCTGGAGCAGCCATGCTCGGCGCCGCCGTGATGCGCAGGCGGTGCTCTCCGGCGCTCTCCGTCACCGCCGACAGCACACGCACCCCGCGCCGCGGGCCGGCGCCGGCCCGCGCGAGCTCGCCCCCCGTCGGGCCGAGCAGAACCACCTCCGGAGCGCTGCGGCGGCGCTCGACGACGACGCGGAGGTATTGATGGGGGGCGGCGAAGCGGACCCCGTAAGTGTGGGTACCGCCTGGGTCGAGGCTGCGCTCCACGACGTCGCCGGGGGCCAGCTCGACGGAAGCCCCGGCCGCGTTCTCGTCGCGTTGATCGGCCGGTACCGCCGGCGCCCGATCCCTTGCCGCCGCACAGCCGGCGCCGGAGTGAAGCCATAGCGCCCCTCCGGCGAGGAGCAGAGCGCGAGCCTTGTGCCGGAGACTTGAGAAACCTGGGCGGCGGGCCGATGCGACAGGCACGTTAGGGCCTCGGGGAGGCGCGCAGCCAGTATAAGCCACACTCCCTGAACCGCTTGGCCCGAACGCCGGAACGTCAGTGACATAGACTTCCATCAATGCGCCCAGACGACGCCGCGGTCGTGGCCGGGTACCTGGATGGGGACCCGGAGGCGGTGGCGACCGTCGATTCCTGGATCGCGCGCGCGGCCTGGCCCTACCAGCGGCGGCTGGCGCACCGCTGGGACGACGTGCTGCAGGACGTCCGGGTCGAGGTGACGCGGCTGCTCCAGCGCCGGGAGTTCCGCGGCGGGTCGAGCTTGAAGACCTATCTCTGGCGCGTCGTCAACCACACCTGCCTCGACCAGATCCGCGGCCAGAGCCGCTGGCAGTGGGCGGACCTCGAGGCGGTGGACCACGCCGCGGGGGCTCTCGTCGAGCGCGGCCCGTCGCTCCAGGGGCAGGAGGAGGCGCGCGACCTGCTGTTGCGGGTCTGGGCCCGGATGTCCGCCGACTGCCGCGAGCTCTGGCGGATGATCGCGGGCGGGCTCTCCTACCGGGAGATGAGCGGCCGCAAGGGTGTGGCGGAGGGGACGCTGCGGGTGCGGGTGATGCGCTGCCGCGAGAAGGCGGCGGCGCTGCGCGAGGAGCTGAACGCCCGGGGCGTTGCCGGCAGCGGCAAGTACCACCGTAACGCCGGCGACGGAGCGGCGCCTAACACGGATGGAGAGGCGATTCCGGATGACTTGTGACCATGCCGCCGAGCTGCTCCCCTGGCTCCTGAACGGCACCCTGGACCCCGAGGAGCGGCAGGCAGTGCTGGAGCACGTGCGGGAGTGCGCCGCCTGCCGCGAGGCGCTGGCCGAGGCGCAGGGCGCGCTCGCCGCGGCCGGCGCCCACCTGCCGGCCGCAGCGCTGGTCGCGACGGCCTTCGGCGAGCCCCTGCCCGAGGGGACGGACGCCGCCCTCGTCGAGGAGCATCTGGCCGCCTGCCCGCAGTGCGCCGCGGAGCTCGAGCTGACCCGCACCAGCCGGGCGCTGGCCGACGAGGAGGTGCTGCTGTTTCCGGCACGCCCCGCCGCCGCCCCGGTGCGCCGCTGGCGGGCCGCCGCGCTCGCCGCCGGCCTCGCCGCCGTCCTCTTCGCCGGCGGCTGGCTCACCACCCGGCAGGCGCTCGAC
>DASUNQ010000289.1:0-7034 GCA_036277075.1 Thermoanaerobaculia bacterium | reverse complement strand
GGCTCGGCGGCGCCCGCGCCGCCGCCTTGCGCCTCGACGACCGGGTAGCCCCGCCGCCGCAGGTGCGCGAGGACGCCGGCGAGCCGCTCCGGCCGCTCGGGATAGCCGCGCGGCGCCGCGTGCTCCCCGCAGCGGGGGTCGGTGAAGACCTGCACGGCCGGCGATCCTACCCCCCGGCGGCGAGCCTCTCGGCGGCGCTCGCGCCCGCGGCCTGCGCCTCCAGGCGCCGCCGCAGGCGGTGCAGGAGGGAGGCGACGCTGCCGAGGGCGAGCCGCCCGCGGGTGGCGCGGGCGATCTCGCGGCAGGTCCAGCCGTCGAGGAGAGCCAGCTCGAGGATGCGGGCGTCGCGCCGCCCGCGAGCTCCCGGCCGGGTCGCGGCGCGGCAGCGGGCCGCGAGCTCGCGCCGGCGCTCCGCCGCGAGCAGGTGGTCCTCGGGCGTTCCCTGCGGATCCGCGGCCCGCTCCGCCACCTCCTCGGGAGCGAGCTCGACCAGCCGGCCGCCGCCGCGCTTGACCGCCGCCGCGAGGCGGAGCTGGTCGAGCACCACCCGCTCGGCCGTCCGGCCGAGATAGGCGGCGACCGTCCGCTCGTTCGCCGCGTCGCGGCAGGCCTGGAGCCGCCGGCCGCCGGCGGCCAGCAGCCGGCAGTAGACCTCCTGCACCATGTCGTCCACCTGCTCGGCGTGCGCCCGCGCCCCGGCCAGGGCGAGCGTCCGCCGCACGCGGCGGCGCAGCGCCGGCCCGTGGCGCTCGACGAGCGCCGTCCAGCTGCGTTCACAGAAGACCGTGTCCATCTCCGCTCCTTTTCTGGAGCGGAGGCGGGAAACCTGGAGCGGGAGCGCGGGCGCCGGCCCGCGGAGGAAGGAACCGCTAGTGTACCATCCGCCTCCCCGCCGAGCGATGCGCCCCCTCTTCGTCCTCCTCCTGATCGTCCTCGCCGCTTGCCGCCGCGGCGAGGAGCCCCCGGCCCGCTCGCTCGCCGGCTCGGCCACGGGCTGGAACGTCCTGCTCCTCTCGCTCGACACGCTGCGCGCCGACCGCCTCGGCGCCTACGGCTATGCCGTCCGCCCGACCAGCCCGCGCCTCGACGGTCTCCTCGCCTCGGGCGTGCGGTTCGCGTCGGCGATGGCGCCGCGGGCCAGCACTTGGCCGTCGCTCGCCACGGCGCTGACCGGGCTCTACCCGGCGGCGCACGGCGTGCTCGAGAACGGCTACTCCTTCCCCGCCGCGCTGCCCACCCTGCCCGAGCTCCTGGCCGGGGCGGGCTACGAGACCGGCGCCTTCCTCTCCAACATGTGCCAGGCGGGGCACCGCGGCTGGCAGGAGCTCGCCTGCAGCGGCGGCCAGGACGGCAAGACCGTGCGGCGGGCGGTCGAGTGGGCGCGCGGGCGGGACGGCAAGCGGCCGTTCCTCCTCTGGGTCCACCTCTTCGGCGCCCACGCCCCCTACTACAACGGCGGCGACGCCGCGGAGCGCCTCGATCCCGGCTACGCCGGCCCGATCGGCCCCAAGAAGTGGCAGCTCGACCGGATCATGCGCGAGCGCGTGCCGCTGGCGCCGCGCGACGTGGCGCACCTCGACGCCCTCTACGACGCCGCGGTCCAGGGGAGCGACCGGCTGGCGGGCGCGCTCCTCGACGGGCTGCGCGCGGCCGGGCGGCTGGAGCGGACGGTGGTCGTCTTCCTCTCCGACCACGGCGAGGAGCTCTACGACCACCACGGCTACCTCTACCACGCCTGCTCGGTCTACCAGGCGGGGCTGCACGTGCCGCTGGGGATCGCGGCCCCGGGGCTGCTGGCGGCCCGCGGCGTGGCGACCGACACGGTCGAGCTCGCCGACGTGACGCCGACCCTGCTCGCCCTGCTCGGCCGGCCGCCGCTGCGCGAGGCGCAGGGGCGCTCGCTCCTGCCGCTGCTCGAGCGGCCCGCGGCCGAGCGCGAGGAGCGCCCCGCCTTCTCGCAGTACGGCGCCGAGCCGCTCTACACCGTCCTCGCCGGCGGCTGGAAGCTGGTCTACAACCCGCAGGGGTTCTCACCGGTGTGCATCCCCGGCGCGCCCCCGGACCACTTCCCGATCGCCCGCGCCGAGCTCTACGACCTGGCGCGGGACCCCGGCGAGGCCGCCAACCTCGCCGAGCGCGAGCCGGCGCGGGTCACGCGCCTGGCGCGCCTGATCCGCCAGCGCTTCGCCGGCGTGCGCAGCCGCGGCGAGCGGCAGGCGATCCCCGAGTCGCTGGCCGAAGAGCTCAAGAGCCTCGGCTACGCGGTGCCCTAGCCATTTGACTTCGGCGGGCGCCGTTCGTACGATGGGTCGCCTTTTCGGGCGGCGGGGGAGGTTAGCTCAGCGGTCAGAGCACCTGCCTTACACGCAGGGGGTCGCGGGTTCAATTCCCTCACCTCCCACCAGCGCGTGGCGCGCCGCCACACCCAGAACTGCGGGGTCGTAGTTCAGTTGGTTAGAACGCCGGCCTGTCACGCCGGAGGTCGCGGGTTCGAGTCCCGTCGGCCCCGCCACCCGCCTTCGTTGGAGAGACGCCGATGCGCGACAAGATCAAGCTGGTCTCGACCGCCGGGACCGGCTACTACTACACGACGAGCAAGAACAAGAAGGGCTCGACGGAGAAGCTGCGCCTGAAGAAGTACGATCCGAAGGTGCGCAAGCACGTCGAGTTCGTCGAAGAGAAGCTGCGCTAGCGCGGGGAGGCTCACGACCATGCACCAGCTGCCGAATCTGCCGTACGCGTTCGACGCGCTCGAGCCCCACATCGACGCGCAGACGATGCAGATCCACCACGGCAAGCACCACGCCACCTACGTCACCAAGCTCAACGAAGCGCTCCAGGGGCACGCGGAGCTGCAGGACAAGAGCGTCGAGGACCTGCTGCGCGGCTTCGACTCGGTTCCCGAGGCGATCCGCACGGCGGTGCGCAACCACGGCGGCGGCCATGCCAACCACTCCCTCTTCTGGCAGGTCATGGGGCCGGACGGCGGGGGCGAGCCGAGCGGCGAGCTGGCGGCGACCTTCGAGAGCGAGCTCGGCGGCTTCGCGCAGCTCAAGGAGAAGCTGACCAACGCCGCCGCCAACCAGTTCGGCTCCGGCTGGGGCTGGCTGGTGGCCTCCGGCGGCAAGCTCGAGGTGCTCGCCCGCCCGAACCAGGACAGCCCGCTGATGGAAGGCAAGACCCCGATCCTCGGCGTCGACGTCTGGGAGCACGCCTACTACCTCAAGTACCAGAACCGCCGTCCCGACTACCTCGCCGCCTGGTGGAACACCGTGCGCTGGTCCGAGGTCGCCGACCGCTACCGCCGCGCCCGCGGCTGAACCCCCGCTCCCCCCGAGAACCGACGGCCGGCCCTGCGCCGGCCGCCTTCGTTTTGGGCGTCTATCGCTCTCCGCGACGGCGCGGGCCGAAACCGCTAACCCTCGGATATAGCGAAGTTTGCACTTCTCTGCGCACACTTTGAGCGGCGCCAAGCGCGCACCTGAGCGTGTTGTCAATTCGTTTTCAACTCCCCCCAAGGTACGATCTCCCCGTCGCACGAGACGGCGCAGCGCCTCTCGAATCTTGGAGAAAGCTAGATGGCGAGCATCGACCGCAGTCTCGGTTTCGGACGCGAGGAGAGGCACCTGACGAAGGTGTTCAAGGCCCTCTCCGACGGCACGCGCCAGGAGATCCTGCGCCTTCTCGAGACGCAGCAGCGCACGGTGGGCGAGATCGTGGGGAACTTCAACCTCTCCCAGCCGACCATCTCGCGCCACCTGTCGGTGCTCAAGGAGGCGGACCTGGTCCTCGACCAGCGGCACGGCCAGAACGTCATCTACCGCCTCAACAACCAGGCCCTCTCGGCTTCCATGCAGGAGTTCTTCGGGCAGTTCCGCAGTTGCCAGGAAGTCCTCCGCTGAGCGGCGTGTTCTCCCCCTGCGGGTATACTCCCGCTCCCGACCGCCCGGCACCCGCCGGGCGGTCCTTCGTATTCCCAAGGCGGTGTAGCTCAGCTGGTTAGAGCAAGCGGCTCATATCCGCTGTGTCAGGGGTTCAAGTCCCTTCACCGCCACCAATCCTCGCTTCGCTCGGCTTGTCGGCAATGAAGGGCCTTGGTCGTCGCGCCCTCGCTGCGCTCGGGCGCTCAGGAGCAAGTCCCTTCACCGGCGGCCGTCGATGATCCTCGAAAGGCTGGAACGCTTTTTCCGGACGTGGGCACCGCTCGGCCCTGGGAAAGGTGTGCTCGTCGCATTCTCGGGAGGGCCCGACTCGACGGCCCTTCTTTGGGGGATGACACGGCTGGGAGTGCCGGTGTTCGCGGCGCATCTGGATCACGGGATGGATCCGGGGTCGGCCGGGCGCGCCGCGGCTGCGGGGCGGGCGGCGCTAGGGCTCGGGGTGGCGATCCGGGTCGGGCGGCGGGAGGTGCTTCGCGAACGGCGGGTGGGGGAGAGCCGGGAGGAGGCGGCGCGGCGGGTCCGCTACGCGTTCCTCGAGGAGGTGCGGGCCGCGGCCGGGGCGCGGTGGATCGCCACCGCCCACCACCGCGACGACCAGGCCGAGACCGTCCTCATCCGCCTGCGCCAGGGGAGCGGCGTCGGCGGGCTCGCGGGCATCCGCCCGGTCCAGGGCCGGGTGGTGCGGCCGCTCCTCGAGCTGCCGCGCTCGGCGCTGGCCGAGGCCCTGCGCGGCGCGGGCGTCGAGCCGGTCGACGACCCGACGAACCAGGATCTGGCGGCGGCGCGCAACCTGGTGCGCCATCGGCTCCTCCCCGCCCTCGCTGCGGACGACCCGGCGCTCGCCGGCCGCCTCGCGCGTCTCGCGGCCGTCGCGGAAAGAGCAGGTCAGGAAGTCGAGCGGCGGCTGAGCGCGCTGCTTCCCGTCGTCGCCGTGCCGGGCGGCGTCGCGGTGCGCTGGCGGGACTTCGTCGCGCTTCCCGCGCCGCTGGCGCCCTTCGCATTGGCCGTGCTCCACCGCCGCGCGGGCGCTCCCTACCCAGCCGGTCTTCCAGCCCGCAGCGAGCTGCTGCGCCAGCTCGCCGCCGGCGATCCGCGACGCCGCGTCGGCTGCGACTGCGGCCGCGGCTGGCGATGGGAGCGGCGGGGCGAGCTGCTGGCGCTGCGCCGCGCCGGCGCGCTCCCGCCCGCTCCGCGCG
Organism: Thermoanaerobaculia bacterium; assembly: GCA_036277075.1. Classification (GTDB taxonomy): domain Bacteria; phylum Acidobacteriota; class Thermoanaerobaculia; order Multivoradales; family UBA5704; genus DASUNQ01. The sequence continues at coordinate 1,897 of DASUNQ010000289.1, read as the reverse complement.
CCGCGTCATATACTCTCGCCCCCGCCTCTCCCGCGCGGCGACCGCCGGGGTCGCCGGGACCCACGAGCCGATGAGCGCCGACTCCGCCCAGACCGCGCCGAGCCCCCACGTGGAGCCGCTCTTCGAGGCCGGCGCGCTGGCCGCGCGCGTCGCCGAGCTGGGGCGTGAGATCGACCGCGACCTGGCGCCTGAAGACCCGCTGCTCCTCGCGCTCCTCGGCGGCTCGGTCATCTTCCTCGCCGACCTGGTGCGGGCGATCGAGCGGCCGTTCCGCTTCGAGTTCGTCTCGGTCGGCGCCTCCGACGCCCCCGATGCCGAGGTCACCGACCTCCACTACCCGATCCCGGTCGAGCTCGAGGGGCAGAACGTGCTGCTGGTCAAGGACGTCGTGGCCTCCGGCATCGTCGAGACCTACCTGCAGCAGCAGATCCGCAGCCGCGGCGCCGCCTCGGTCCGTCTGGCCGCGCTGATCGACCTGCCGGACGAGCGCAAGACCGAGCTGCGCGTCGACTACCACGCCTTCAGCGCGCACCGCGTCGGCACGCTCGTCGGCTACGGTCTCAAGCACCAGGGGCGCTGGGGCAACCTCCCCTTCGTCGGACGCCTGGCGGCGGGCGCCTGAAATGGAATCCGGGCGGCGGGCGAACCGTTACTCAGACGGGGACGAGCAGTGAATTCCACGGTCAAGACCCTGTTCCTCTGGATGGCGATCTTCGTCGTCGTCATCCTGCTGTGGAACACCTTCCAGGCCGGCAAGCCGGCGCGCCAGGAGCTCAGCTTCACCGAGTTCATGGAGGCGGTCGAGAACCGGCGGGTGGCCGAGGTCACCATCCGCGGCGACAAGATCCAGGGGCGCTTCCGCGGCGCCGGCGAGCGCGCCGCGAGCGACGAGTTCCAGACCCAGGTGCCTCCCGGCACCCACCCCGAGCTGGTCAAGAGCCTGCGCGCCTCGCAGGTCGAGATCGCCGTCGAGGAGCAGAAGGAGAACCCGCTCTTCGCCGTCCTCTTCACCTGGGCGCCGGTGCTGCTCATCGTGGCGCTCTGGATCTTCTTCATGCGCCAGATGCAGACCGGGGGCAACAAGGCCCTCTCCTTCGGCAAGAGCAAGGCCAAGCTGCTCAACACCTCGGGCAAGAAGGTCACCTTCAAGGACGTGGCGGGGGTCGAGGAGGCCAAGGACGAGCTGTCGGAGATCGTCGAGTTCCTCAAGGAGCCGCAGAAGTTCCAGAAGCTGGGCGGGCGCATCCCCAAGGGGGTGCTGCTGATGGGCCCGCCGGGCACCGGCAAGACGCTCCTCGCCCGCGCCATCGCCGGCGAGGCGAACGTCCCCTTCTTCTCGATCTCCGGCTCGGACTTCGTCGAGATGTTCGTCGGCGTCGGCGCCTCGCGCGTCCGCGACCTCTTCGAGCAGGGCAAGAAGAACGCCCCCTGCATCATCTTCATCGACGAGATCGACGCCGTCGGCCGCCATCGCGGCGCCGGGCTCGGCGGCGGCCACGACGAGCGCGAGCAGACGCTCAACCAGCTCCTCGTCGAGATGGACGGCTTCGAGTCGAACGAGGGCGTCATCCTGATCGCCGCCACCAACCGGCCCGACGTGCTCGACCCGGCGCTTCTCCGCCCCGGCCGCTTCGACCGCCAGATCGTCGTTCCCAACCCCGACATCGTCGGCCGCGAGAAGATCCTCAAAGTCCACATGCGCAAGGTGCCGGTGGGCGACGACGTGAAGCCACTGGTCATCGCTCGCGGCACGCCGGGCTTTTCCGGCGCGGATCTCGCGAACCTGGTGAACGAGGCGGCGCTGTTCGCCGGCCGCGCGGGGCGCGCGCACGTCGTGGATGCCGACCTCCAGGAAGCGCGCGACAAGGTGCTCATGGGCGTCGAACGGCGATCCGTC
>DASUNQ010000288.1:0-16245 GCA_036277075.1 Thermoanaerobaculia bacterium | reverse complement strand
CCGCCAGGGCTTCCGCACGACGCGCGGCCTGCGCCGCCACTCGCTCATGCACCAGCGCCTCGCCCGCCCCGGCCTCCCAACCCTCCGACCACTCCACCTCCACCTGATGGCGCTCCGCCTCACTCAACACCGGCAACTGCGAGAGCGGGCGCCCGGGGTCTGCGGTCATCCCCTCGAGGAGGGCGGCGAAATGCCGGGCCATGCGGCGGATCGTCGCGGCGTCGAAGAGATCCCGCCGGTAGTCGAGAGCCCCGACCAAGCCCTGGATGGAGCGCTGCATCGAAAGGCTCAGGTCGAATTTCGCCGATCCATCATGGAGGGTGAAGGGACTCGCCGTGAGGCCGGGCAGCTCGAGCACCCCGTGAGGGTCTCCCTGCAGGACGAACAGCGTCTGGAAGAAGGGCGTGCGGCTGAGGTCGCGCTCCGGCTGCAGTTCCTCGACCAGCTTCTCGAACGGCAGGTGCTGGTGGGCGAAAGCCTCGAGCGCCACCTCGCGCACGCGCCGGATCAGCTCGGAGGTCGTGGGGTCGCCGCTCAGGTCCAGGCGCAGGACGAGGGTGTTGAGGAACAGCCCGATCAACCCTTCGAGCTCGGCGCGGTCGCGATTGGCGACGGGAGTGCCGAGGGGCACGTCGGTGCTGCCGGTCGAGCGCGCGAGGAGGGCGCTCCACCCGGCGACGAGCGTCATGAAGAGGGTCGCCGCCTCCGCGCGCGCCAGCGCCGCGCACGCGTCGCGCAGTCGCGGGGGCAGGCGCAGGGGCTCGCGGCCGCCGCGGAACGTCTGCACCGGCGGTCGGGGACGGTCTAGCGGGAGCTCGAGAGTCCGCAGGTCTGCCAGCCGCTCTCGCCAATGGCGCACCTCCGATTCGAGGACCTCCCCGGCGAGCCAGTGCCGCTGCCAGACCGCGAAGTCGGCATACTGGACCGGCAGCTCCGGCAGCGGGGACGACCGCCCGCCGGCGTACGCTCTGTAGAGCGCCGCAAGCTCGCGCAGGAGGGCGCCGATCGACCAGCCGTCGGCGACGCTGTGGTGCATCACCGCGACGACCACGTGCTCTGCCGCGACGAGACGTACCAAGGCGGCGCGCAGTAGGGGACCGCGCTCGAGGTCGAAACGGCGTCGGGCCATGGTGATCGCGAGCCTCTCGGCTTCGCTCTCCCGCACCTCGCTCTCCAGGCCCGCGAGGTCCAGCAGCGGCAGAGAGCGCGCGGCCGCGGGAGGTGCGATCACCTGCACCAGCTCGCCTCCCTCGACTCCGAAGGTGGTGCGCAGGACCTCGTGCCGGCGCACGATCTCGCCGAGGCTGTGTGCTATGACGCTCGCGTCGAGGGCACCGGCGACACGGAAGGCGACCGGCAGGTTGTAGGCGGCGCTCCCCGCCTGCAACTGGTGCAGGAACCAGAAGCGCTGCTGCGCGAAGGAGAGCGGCAGAGGCCCGTCGCGCAGCACCGGCCCGAGCGGCGGCATCTGCGCTTTCTGCGCGGATCCCCGCAGCTCTTCGATCGCTCGAGCGATGCCGGCAACGGTCGGGGCCTCGAAGAGGCTGCGCAGGGGTAGCTCGAGCTGGAACAGCTCGCGGAGACGCGAGATCACCTGCACCGCCAACAGGGAATGGCCGCCCATGTCGAAGAAGCTGGCGTCCCGCGCCACTTCCTGCGTGCCGAGCACCTGGCTCCAGACCGCCGCCACCAGCTCCTCGGTCGGCGTGAGCGCGATGGCCGCCGGCTCCGGCGCGTGCTGCTCCGGCAACGGCAGCGCCTTGCGATCGACCTTGCCGGTGGGAGTCAGCGGCAGGGCATCGAGGAGGACGAAGACGGAGGGACGCATGAACTCCGGGAGCGCACGGGCGAGGTGGCGCCGCAGCTTGGAGAGATCCAGGGGAGTGCCATCCCGTGCCACGACATAGGCCACCAGCCGCTTGTCTGCTGGTCCTTCCGCCCACGCCGCGACCGCGGCTTCTCCGACTCCCGGACAGCTCGCCAACGCCGCCTCCACCTCCCCCAATTCGATCCGGAAGCCCCGCACCTTCACCTGGTCGTCGTGGCGCCCCAGGAACTCCAATGCACCGCCGGGGAGCACGCGCACAATGTCGCCCGTGCGGTACAGGCGCCCGCCCGCAGAGCAGAACGGATCGGGCACGAACCGCTCCGCCGTCAGCTCGGGCCGACCCACGTACCCCCGCGCCAGCAGCGGCCCGCCCAGGCACAGCTCCCCCGCCACGCCGATGGGCGCCGGCTCTCCCCACCGGTCGAGCACGTACGCCGTCCTCTCGCCCACCGGCCGGCCGATCGGCACCCGCCGCCCCGCCCAGTCCCCCCGCACCTCGAACAGCGTCGCCGTGATCGTGGCCTCGGTCGGGCCGTAGGCGTTGAGCAGCCGGACTGGCGCCCAGGCTCCACTCCCCTCCCCCACCATCGCTTCGCCGCCGGCGATCATGAGCCGCAGCCGCGTGCGCCGCAGCCTCTCGACCAGCCCCTTCGACCGGGTCACCTGCTGCCAGAAGGCAGTCGGGAGGTTGGCCACTGTCACCTCCGCTCGCGCGAGCTGCGCGAACAGCTCCGCCTCCCCCCAGGGCTCCTCACTCCGCATCACCAGCGCCGCTCCCGCGAGCAAGGCCGAGAACAGCTGTTCCAACGAGACGTCGAAGCTGAGCGCGGCGAACTGCAACACCCGGTCCTCGGCTCGTATCCCGAAGGCGTGCGACATCGCCGCCAGGTGCCTGGCCGCCGTCTCGTGCGCGATACCGACTCCCTTCGGCAGCCCGGTGGAGCCGGAGGTGTAGATCACGTAGGCGAGCTGCCCGGCCGTCACCGGCCGCCGCAGGTCGGCCGTCTCCTCCCCGCTCAAGTCGCCCTCGCCGACCACGGGGGAGACCCACGGCGCTCCTCCCGCCGGGAGCGCCGCCGCCAGCTCGCGCCGGCCCACCACCGCTGCCGCCCCGGCGTCGCGTAGCAGGTACTCGACGCGCTCGGCCGGGTAACCTGGGTCCACCGGCAGGTAGGCACCGCCGGCCTTGAGCACCGCCAGCAGCGCCACGACCGCCTCCACCGAGCGCTCCAGCGCCACGGCCACCACCGCTTCGGCCCCGATCCCCAGCCTCACCAGCCGACGCGCCAGGACGTTGGCCCGGGCGTTCAGCTCGCCGTAGGTCAAGCTTCGCTCCCCAACCTCCAGCGCCGTCCGCTCCGGCACGCTCCTCACCTGCGCTTCGAACAGCTCGTGCAGACCGGCCGCGCCGAGGCCCTCCGTCTCCGCCGCCGCTTGCCACTCCACCAGTAGCTGCTGCCGCTCGGCCGGCGTGAGCAGCGGGAGCCGTCCCATCGGCGTCTCCGGAGCGCGCACCACCTCGGCCAGCAGCGCCTCGAACGAGCCCAGCCACCGCCGCACGGTCGATACATCGAACAGCTCGGACGCGTACTCGACCGCGCCCGCCAGCCCCTGGTCGGACTCAAGGAGCGGCAGCGCCAGGTCGAACTTCGCCGCCCCGCTCTCGACCGGCAGGGCGCTCAGCGTCAGCCCCGCCAGCTCCAGCTTCTCGCGCGGCGCGTTGTGCAGCACCAACATCACCTGGAAGAGCGGGTTGTAAGCCAGGCTTCTCTCCGGCTCGAGCTCCTCGACCAACCGCTCGAACGGCAGGTCCTGGCGGGCGTAGGCCTCCAGCACCTCGCCGCGCGCGCGGCCCAACAGCTCGCGGAAGGTCGGCTCGCCCCGCACGTCCCCGCGCAGCACCAGGGTGTTGACGAAGAACCCGATCAGCCCCTCGATCTCCAACCGGTTGCGCCCGGAGACGGCGGTGCCGATCGAGATGTCCTCTTGGCCGCTCAGGCGCGCCAGCAGCACCTGCAGCGCCGCCAGCAGCGTCATGAACAGCGTCGCCCCTTCGTTCCGGCCGAGCCGGCGCAGTCCCTCCGCGAGCGGCGCCGCCAGCGCGAAGTGCAGATGGCCCCCGGCGTGGCTGGGCGCCGCCGGGCGCGGCCGGTCGGCCGGAAGCACGAGCACCGGCGGCGCGCCCGCGAGCCGCCGTCGCCAGTACGCGAGCTGGCCATCCAGCGCCTCTCCCTCCAACCACTGCCGCTGCCACTGCGCGAAATCCGCGTACTGAACGGAGAGGTCGGGCAGCGGCGTGGGGCGGCCGGACGCGAACGCCGGGTAGAGGGCGCCGAGCTCGCGGACGAGGATGCCTCGCGACCAGCCGTCGGCGACGATGTGATGGAGGGTGGCAAGCAGAACGTGCTCCCGCGCCGCCAGGCGCAGCAGCGCCGTGCGCCGCAGCGGCCCCCGCGCGAGGTCGAAGGGACGCCGCGCCTCCGCCGCGGCGACGCGGAAAGCTTCGGCATCCGGCCGGGTCTCCCGCAGGGCGGAGAGGTCCACGAGCGGCAGGGCGCCCGGCGCGGGCGCGTCGATCCTCTGCACCGGGCGACCTTGGATCGCGGGGAACGTGGTGCGCAGCGACTCGTGGCGGCGCACGATCTCGTTCAGGCTGCGCGCCAGCGCGCCCTGGTCGAGGTCGCCGCTCAGGCGGAAGGCCGCGGGAATGTTATAGAGCGAGCTGCCAGGCTGCAGCTGGTCCAGGAACCAGAGCCGCTGCTGCGCCAGGGAGAGCGGGAGCTCGCCGCCGCGCGGCCTCGCCTCGACGGGCGGCAGCGCGGCACGGCTCCCGGCACGCTCCGCGACTCCGGCGGCGAACCGCGCCAGGATGGGAGCCTCGAAGAGCAGCCGGAGCGGTACCTCGCGGCCGAGCGCGTGCCGCACGCGCGAGATCACCTGCGTGGCGAGCAGCGAGTGGCCGCCGAGAGCGAAGAAGTGATCGTGGATCCCGATCCTCTCCATCCCCAGAACCGTGGCCCAGATATCCGCCAGCAACTCCTCGACCGGGCTGCGCGGCGGCTCGTAGGCGACCGCCGCCGTGGCCGTGGTCGGGGCCGGGAGAGCGGCGCGGTCGACCTTGCCGTTCGGGCCCAACGGAAGGCTCTCCAGCTCGACGAGCGCCGCGGGAATCATGTACTCCGGGAGCCGCTCCCCCAGCCAATCGCGCAGCTCTCCCGCCACCGGGCGACTTCCCTCCGCCGGCACGACGTAGGCGACCAGCCGCTTCTCTCCCGCGGCGTCCTCGCGCGCCGCCACCACCGCCTGCGCGACGGCGGGATGGGCGCGGAGGAGCGCCTCGACCTCGCCGGGCTCAATCCGGAAGCCGCGGATCTTCACCTGGTCGTCGGCGCGGCCGAGAAACTCCACCTCTCCGCTCGGCAGGAAGCGCCCGCGGTCGCCGGTGCGGTAGAGCCGCGCCCCGGGAGAGAAGGGATCGGGCACGAAGCGCTCGGCGGTGGCGTCAGGCCGGCCGACGTAACCGCGTGCGACGCCGGCGCCGCCGATGTAGATCTCGCCTGCGACCCAGACGGGCAGCGGGCGGAGGCTGGCGTCCAGGACGTAAACGCGGGTGTTGCCGAGCGGGCGGCCGAGAGGAACGCTCGTCTCGGTCAGGTCGCCGCCGGAGACGCCGTCGCCCGCGAGAGAGTGGACGAGCACCCCGACGGTGGTCTCGGTGGGCCCGTAATGGTTGAACTGCGCGCACTCCGGCGCGAGTGCGCGGATCTTCTCGACGAGGCCCCGGCGGCAGGGCTCGCCCCCGAGCACGAGCCGCTTGCGCGGCAGCACCTTCCCGGGATTGGCGCACCCGAGCAGCGCTTCGAGGTGGCTGGGAACGATCTTCAGGCAGTCGACCGGGTGGCGGGCGAAGTAGTCGCCGGCTGCCGTCGGGTCGGAGAGACGTTCCTGTGACACGACGTGGAGGCAGCCGCCGAGACAGAGCGCCGGAAAGACGGCCGTGTGGCCGAGGTCGGCGGCGAAGGTCGAGACCGTGGCGAAGCTCGACGCCGCGGCGAGGTCCAGCGCCTCGACGGCCCCGGTGACGTAGTTGAGGAGCTGGCGGTGCTCGACCCCGACCCCCTTCGGCCTCCCCGTCGAGCCGGAGGTGAAGATGACGTAAGCGAGGTTTTCCGGCTCCCCGACGGGAGGAGGGGTCCGGTCGCTCTCCGTCGCGATCTCCCCCCAATCCGCGTCCAGGCGGAGGACTCCGGCGCCCTGCGAGGGCAGTTTGGCGGCCAGCCGCTCCTGCGTCAGCAGGACCTTCGCGCCGACCTCGTCCAGCATCGCTCGCAGGCGGGCTGCGGGCTGGCCGGGATCGAGCGGCACGTAGGCGCCGCCGGCCTCGAGCACGCCGAGGATGGAGACGACGATCTCGAGCGAGCGCTCGCAACAGACCGCCACCGGCGTCTCGGGCCCCACGCCCAGCCGCCGCAGGCGGCGGGCCAGCCGATGAACACGGCCGGCGAGCTCGCCGTAGGTGAGCTCGCGGTCCTCGTAACGGAGGGCGGGGCGCTCTGGCACCGTCCGCGCTTGACGCGCGAACAGCTCGTGGATGCCGCGCGCCGGCGTCCGCTCGGCCTCCGTGCGGTTGAGCTCGACGACGAGCCGGTGGCGCTCGGCGGCGGAGATCCCAACGAGCTCGCCGGCCGCCGCGTCCGGGGCCTCGAGAGCGCTGGAGACGAGGGCGCGGAGTTGGTCCGCCAGACGGGCGACGTCCTCCGGGCGGCAGGCGGCCGCGTCGTACTGGAGCTCGAGCCCCAGCGCCTCGGCGCGGCGCACGACGAGCGCCAGGTCGAAGCGTTCGATCCAGGCCTCCACTGTGGGGACCGCGAACGTCACCCCGCCGGCGACCAGCGGCGGCAGCTCCTCCTCCCAGGCGAAGCAGACCGGCAGATAGGCCGGCGCCTCTGGCGTGCCGCCCTGGTCGGGGTCGTAGTACTCCTGCCATTGCCGCAGGTCGGCCAAGTCCGCCTCCGCGCGCCGCAGAAGGTCCGCGAACCGCGTGTTCGGTTCCGCTCCGCAGACCAGGGGGAGGTGCTTGGCAAAAGGTCCGAGGGCGCGGTCGAGGCCCTCGTACGAGCGGCCGTCGTCGACGACGCCGAGGAGCATCTCCGAGCGGCCGCTCACCCGGCCGATCAGCAGCTGCCAGCAGGCGAGCAGGAAGGCCCGCGGCGACGCCCCGTTCGCGCGCGCCAGCTCGACGATCCGCTCCCCCTCGGCGGCGTCGAGCGCAACGGCCAGGACGCGCGGCTCGAACCGCCCCCGGCCGGCGGCGCGCGCGAAGGGCAGAGACGGCGGCGTGCAGCTCCCGACCCGGCGGCGCCACTGGTCGGCCTCACCCTCTTCGAGCAACCCGTTCTGCCATTCCGAGAGGTCCGCGTACTGGAGCGGCTCCGCGGTGAGCTGCGGCCCCTCGACGCAGGCGCCGTAGCCGGCGGCGACTTCCCGTACCAGAATTCGCAGGCCCGCCGCATCGGCGCAGAGGCCGGGGAGGGCAAGGACCAGCCCCCACTCGCCCTCGGCGAGCGCGGCGAGACGGCCGTGGACGAGCGGCCCGCGCCCGACGTCGAGCGGCTGCCGCCGCAGGCCTTCCGCGAGCGCGGCGACGGCAGCGGCCCCACCGCCGTCGAGCTCGGGCACCGGCTCGAGCGACGGCGGGTGCGTGCCGATCACCTGCAGAGGGACCTTAACCTCCGCTAGGCTGCGGAAGGTGGTGCGCAGGATCTCGTGCCGCTCCACGGCGCCGCCAATCGCGGCCGCCAGCGCGGTGACCTCGAGCGGGCCGCGGATCGCCACCGCGCAGCTCGCCCGGTAGGGGCTCGCAGCATCGCCGCCGCCCAGGTTCCACAGCCGTCTCTGCTGGGGCGAGAGCCGAAAGCCGGCGACCACCTGGTCGGCGCGGGCGAGGGCGGGCTCGTGCTCGACGCTCATCGGACGTCCGCGATCGGCTCCGCCATCGCCACCAGGATCTTGCGCGGCCCGCCGAACGGCTCCCGACCGTGGGCCACCAGCATGTTGTCGAGCATCAGCAGGTCCCCCTGCTCCCAGGGGAAGCGGACCGCCTCGAGCCGGTACGCCGCACGCACCTCCTCCAGCGTCTCCTCCCCGATCGGCGAGCCGTCGCCGTAGTAGGTGTTGCGCGGCAGCTCCTCCTCCGGGAATTCCGCGCGCAGCGCCTCCCGCACCTCCGGTTGCAGGCTCGAGACGTGGAACAGGTGCGCTTGGTTGAACCAGACGGGCTCACTGGTGCGCGGGTGGCGCGCCACCGCCTGGCACACCTGGCGGGTGCGCAGCCGGTTGCCGCTCTTCCACTCGAACTCGAGGCCGGCGGCGCGGCACAGCTCCTCGACTTCCCCTCTGTCCGCGGTCTGGAAGACGCTCTCCCAGGGCAGGTCCAGCTCGTGCCCGAAATTGCGCTGGTAGAGAACTCCCAGTCGCTCGAATCGCTCGCGCACCGGCGGGCTGATGCGCTCGTAGACCTTCCGGCTGTCCGCCAGCGGCGTGGCGCCGCCGCTCGCCGCCGGCTGCGCGCAGAAGAACCAGATCTTGAGCGGCCAGCTCGAGGTGTAGGACATCTCGTTGTGCATCGGGATGTGCTGGTCGGCCGGGTACTCGGTCGAGGTGTAGACCCGGTCGCTCACCTGGCTGCGCGGCGTCGAGCGGTAGGAGTACTCGAGCAGGTCGGCGCCGAAGGCCGCCGTCAACCGCTCGAAGTCGGCGACGGAACGCGGGCCGAAGCCGCGGAAGAGGATGCCTCCGTGGCGGAGCAAACGTTCCTCGATCGCTCCGCGCTGGCCGGCGATCCAGGCGGCGAGGTCGACTCCCGGCACCCCGGGCCGCGCGCACAGCAGCGGCCCGTCCGCCGCGGGGAAAGGTTCGAAAAGCACCAGCTCCTGCGCCGAGAGTGTGACCGCCTTGCGCGCGGATCCTTGTTCGCCGAACGAGGGGAGGGGCTTGGGCATCGGCGCTTTCCTAGAGACTCGGCCGGTCCTCTCCGGCGACGGTCCTGCGACGGGTCCTGCTCAGGCTCTCGACGTTGGCCTTCCGGCGCTCGCTCAACCGTTCCTGCTCCTCCTCGCGGCTGAACGCTGCCAGCGCGTCTGCGAGCGCGGAGAACCGGGCGTCGGGGTCCTCGAGCACCCGATCGAGGAGGCGCTCGAAGTCGCGAGCGATGCGGTCGGCGGTCGGCGCGTCGAAGAGGTCGGTGCTGTACTGCAGCCAACCCGCGAGCCCGCCGGCGATCTCGGCAAGGGAAAGATGCAGGTCGTAGCGGACGACTCCCCGGTCGACCTCGAGCGGCGTCAGCGTCAGACCGGGCAGCGCCGGCAGAGGGACCGCGGCGGGCTGCACCTCCACCTTCACCTGGAAGAGCAGCGGCCGGCCGAGATCGCGCTCCGGCTGCAACTCCTCGACCAGCTTCTCGAAGGGGAGGTCCTGATGGGCGTAGGCGCTGAGCGCTACCTCGCGCACCCGCCCCAGCAGCTCGCGGAAGCTCGGGTCCCCGCCGAGATCGCTCGAGAGCACGAGCTGGTTGACGAAGAACCCGACCAGCTCGAGGGTCTCGAAGCGCCGCCGGTTGGCGACGTTCGTCCCCACCGCGATCCGGTCCTGCCCGGAGTAATGCCGCAGCAGGCCCTTGAAGACGGCGAGCACCGTCATGAACAGCGTGGCGCCTTCGCCCCGACCGAGCGCGCGCAGCCGCTCGACCCGCTCCGCGTCGATCGCCAGCGCGCGCTTGGCCCCGCGGGAAGCGTAGAAGGCCGGGCGCGGCCGGTCGGCCGGCAGCCGCAGCTCGGGGACGCCTCCGGCCAGCCGCCGGCGCCAGAATGCCAGCTCCCGCTCCAACACCTCCCCGTCGAGCCAGCGGCGCTGCCAGACGGCGAAGTCGGCATACTGCGCCGGCAGCTCCGGCAGCGGCGAGGGCTCGCCGGCCGTGAAGGCGCGGTAGAGGACGGCCAGCTCCCGGACCAAGATGCCCACCGACCAGAAGTCCGACACGATGTGGTGCATCGCGAGCAGCAGCAGGTGCTCGCTGTCGCCCAGGCGCAGGAGGGAGCCGCGCAGCAGCGGCCCGCGGCCGAGGTCGAACGGCCGCCGCGCGTCGGCCTCCGCCAGCCTCCGCGCCTCGTCTTCGCGCTCCACCTCCGGCAGTGGCGAGAGGTCCGTGAACGCCAGCAGCCGCGTCCGCGGCGCGGCGATCCGCTGGCAAGGCTCGGCGTCCCGCGTCGGGAAGCTCGTGCGCAGCACCTCGTGCCGGCGCTCGACCTCGGCCAGGGCGCGGTCCAGCGCCTCGGCATCGAGCGTCCCCGAGAGCCGCACAGCGGCGGCGATGTTGAACTCTGCGCCGCCCGGTTGGAGCTGGTCGAGGAACCAGAGCCGTCGCTGCGCGAACGACAGCGGCAGTTCGGCGCCGCGCGGCGCACGCGTGATCGGCGGTGCCGCGAGGCCCTCGCCGGCGATGATCGCGGCATCGACGGTCGTGGCGAGGGCGGCGACCGTCGGCGCGTCGAAGAGGCGGCGCACCGGCAGGTCCACGTGGAAGGTCTTCTGCACCCAGGCCATGAGCTGAGTCGCCAGCAGCGAGTGCCCGCCCAGCTCGAAGAAGTCGTCGTCGACGCCGACCCGCTCGCGGTCGAAGAGCTCCGCCCACATCCCCGCGAGCACCTCCTCGCTGGGAGTGCGCGGCGCCGTGAACTCCGCCATCGGACCCATCCGCTCCCGCTCGGGGTCGGGGAGCGCGCCGCGGTCGACCTTGCCGTTGGGCAGCCGCGGCAGCGCGCCGAGGCGGACGAAGGCCGCCGGCACCATGTGCTCGGGCAGCCGCCGCAGCAGGAGCGCGCGCAGCTCGGCCAGGCTCGGCGGGGTTCCGGCAGGGGCGGTGAAGTAGGCGGCGAGCTGCGTCTCGCCGTTGTGGTCGGGCCGCGCCATGACCACCGCTTCCTCGATGGCCGGGTGCTCCCCGAGTACCGCCTCGATCTCGCCGAGCTCGACGCGGAAGCCGCGGACCTTGACCTGCTGATCGCCGCGACCGAGGAACTCGAGCTGACCGTCGTCCAGGTGCCGAGCGACATCGCCCGTCCGGTAGTAGCGGGCGCCGGCGGCGCCGCTCCAGGCGTCGGGGACGAACCGCTCGGCGGTGAGCCCCGGCTGCCCGAGGTAGCCGCGGGCGAGTCCCGGGCCTCCCACGAACAGCTCGCCCGGCACCCCGGCGGGCACCGGCGCGCCGGCCTCGTCGAGCAGGTAGAGGCGCGTGTTGGGAATGGGACGCCCGATCGCCACCCTCTCGCCCGGCGCCGGTGCGCAGCGAGCGACGCTGCTCCAGACTGTCGCCTCGGTCGGCCCGTACTCGTTCCACAGTGCGGCCCCGGGCAGCGCTCGATAGTGGCTCTCGACGAGCTCGCGCGGGCAGGGCTCCCCCGCGACGATCACCGTCCGCAGCGAGTCGAGCTGTCCTGGCGCGGCGGCGCGGAGCAGGAGGGCATAGAGCGAGGGAAGGCCGAGGAGGTGCGAGACGCGGTGCCGGGCGATCAACTCGATCAGCTCCCGCGGCTCCGCCGGCGATCCCTCGGCGGTCAGGACCAGCGTCCCGCCGTCGCAGAGCGTCCAGAAGAGGCCGGCGACCGAGCTGTCGAAGGCGAAGGAGGAGAGCAGCAGGAAGGCGCTCACCGGCTCGCCGTAGACGGCCCTCCGGGCGGCGATCGAGTGCGCCAGGTGGCGCTGCGCGACGGCCACCCCTTTGGGACGGCCCGTCGACCCCGAGGTGTAGATGACGTAGGCGAGATGGTCCGGCAGCAGGCGCGGCCGCGGCGGGCTGCCGATCTCGGCGGGCGGGGAGCCGATCTCCACCACCTCCAGCCCGGGACGGGCGAGCATCCGGGCGCCGGTGCGGTCGGTCACCAGCACCGCCGCCCGGGAGTCCACGAGCATGAACGCCAGTCGCTCGCGCGGGTAAGCGGGGTCGAGCGGCAGGTAGGCGCCTCCCGCCGCGAGCACGCCGAGGATGCCGGTGACCATCTCCGGTCCCCGGGGGAGACAGACGCCGACCACACTGTCGGGGCCGACGCCGAGACGTGCGAGGTGAGACGCCAGGCCGACGGCATCTCGCTCCAGCTCCCGGTAGCTCAGCTCCCCACCGCGCCAAGCCACGGCAGTCGCTTCAGGACGCCGCGCACAGCCGGGCGCGAGGAGCTCCTGGATGGAGGTCTCGCTGCCGATGTCGGTCGCGGTGTCGTTGAGCTCCACGAGCAGCCAGCGGCGCTCGGCGGCCGGCAGCAGGTCGAGCTGGCCGACGGCGGCCTCCGGCGTCTCGACGACCGCCTCGATCAGACGGTGGAGGCGCGCGGCGAGCCGCTCGGCGTCGCCGCGCTCGCAGACCGACGCGTCGTACTGCACGTCGGTCCGCAGCTCTCCCCGCGCGGCGACGCAGGAGAGCCGGACCCGGAAGCGGTCGGTGCAGACGTAGTGCGCCACGAACGACCAATCGAGGTCCTCCACGCCCGCGCGCTCGGGAAGCTCCCGCCACTCGTAGGCGAACGGGCAGAACCGCGCCTCCGCGGTGCCGGCGAGCAGGTCCCACGCGAAGCATTCCTGCCATGTCCCGGCCTCCCGCTCGGCGGCGGCCACCTCCTTCACCAGGTCCGCGAAGCGGGCGCCGCGCGGCACCGCGGTCACCACCGGCAGACAGCGGGCGAAGAGCCCGAGGGCGTCCTTCAGCTCGTCGAAACCGCGGCCGTCGAAGGCGGTGCCGACGAGCACCCTCTCCTCGCCGGTGAGCCGTGCGAGCAGCACGCACCAGGCGGCGGAGAGGAGAGCGGGGAGCCCGACCTCCAAGCGCTTGGCGAGGGCCGCAAGCCGCGTCCGCTCGGGCTCCGCCAGGGCGAGCGACACGGTCCGCGGCTCGAACAGGGCGTCGTCCGCGGAGCGCTCACCGGGGAGTCGTGCGCGCAGGGGCGCGGCGATGTCCAGGCCGCTCCAGTAGGCCCGCCCGGGCTCGGTTTCCGCCGCCTCCAGCAGCTCGTTCTGCCACTCGGCGAGGTCGACGTACTGCAGCGGTTCGCCGTCGATCCCGCTCCCGTCCCGGCGTGCCTTGTAGGCGCGTCCGATCTCGCGCGCCAGGCTCTCCAGACTCCCGGCGTCTGCCAGCAGAGCAGGGAGGTCGAGCACGAGGAGGTGCCGCCCCGGCGCCAGGGCGCCGAGCCCGGCGCGCGCCAACGGCAGCCGCGCCGGATCGGGAGCCTGCCGGCGCAGCGCCGCCAGCAGCTCCTCGACTTCGGCGCGGGCGGCGCCGGGCGAGATCCCTCCGAATTCCAGCCCGTCGCCGAACGCGGCGTCCGCGGGGCCGACCACCTGGAGCGGCGTCGTCATCCCGGGCAGGAGCTGAAACGCGGTGCGCAGCACCTCGTGGCGCTCGCCGACGTCGGTCAGCGCCTGGGCGAGCGCGACGCGGTCGAGTTCGCCGTCGAGGAGGAGCGCGCACTGTGCCCGATAGGCCGCGCTCGGTCCCCCCTGCTGCACCTGCCAGAGCCGCCGCTGCTGCGGCGACAGCCGGAACCCCTCGACGCTCTGCATCTGCATCCCGCGTCCCGCCTCAGTCCCTCGCCGGCGTCCAGGGATCGGCCATCCCGACCACGATCTTTCGCTCGCCGCTGTAGGGCGCACGCCCGTGCGCCACCGTCATGTTGTCCAGCATCAGCACGTCCCCCGGCCGCCAGGGGAAGGCGATCCGCTCCGCCCGATAGGCGGCGCGCAGGGCGTCGAGCACCTCCGGCTCGATCGGCGCGCCGTCGCCGTAGTAGGTGTTGTAAGGAAGGTCCTCTTCGGCGAACTCGCCGAGCAGCCTCTCCCGCACCGAGGGCTCGAGGGTCGAGACGTGGAAGAAGGTGGCGTGGTTGAACCAGACGGGCTCGCCGGTTCGCGGGTGCGTCGCGATCGCCTGCCGCACCTGGCGCGTGCGCAGGCGGTCCCCCGGCTTCCACTCCACCTGGATGTCGTTGCGGCGGCAGTAGTCCTCGACGACCGCGCGGTCGCCGGTCTGGAAGACCGTCTGCCAGGTCAGCCCGAACCCGTCGTTGAAGTTGCGGACGTACATGACGTCCCGGCGCGCGAAGCGCTCGCGCACGGCAGGGTCGATCCGCGCCAGCACCTTGCGGCAGTCGGCGATCGGGGTCTCGCCCCCCCGCTCGGCCGCGACGAGACAGGCGAAGTAGATCTTGAGTGGCCAGGTCAGCCAGTAGGTCCCCTCGTTGTGCAGGAAGATCCACTGGTCGGCCGGGTAGTCGGTCGAGGTGTAGATCTTCTCCCCCACCTCGTGCCGCGGCGAGGAGCGGTCCCGGTACTCGAGCAGCTCGCCGCTCGAAGTGACGTGGGTGAAGCGGTCGAAGTCCTCCACCGAGTCGAGGTCGAAGCCGCGGAAGAGGAGCGCCCGGTGCGCCAGCAGCAGCTCCTCGATCCGCCCGCGGTTGTCGCTCGCCCAGGGCAGCAGGTCGAGCCCGGGCAGCGCCGGCTGGATTGCCATCGGGATCGCCTGGTCCGCCAGCAGGGGCTCGACGCGGACGAGGTCCTGCTGCGAGATGCTGACCCTCTGTCGCCTCGCCTCTCCCGGCCCTCTCAGGCCGGCTCTTCCGATCTGCGCGTCCGCCATCGTTTACCTCACTTTCAAAGCGCGCCGCTCACCGCCCGCCTCTGGACGTTCTTCAAGCGCTGCCCGACGAGCGCCGTGTAGTGCCGCTTCTCGTCGGCACGCCGCCGACTGTCGGACTCCGCGAGCAGGCCGGCAAGCTCCTCGAGCCGGACCTGCGGCCGCGCCGCCGCTGTCTCAAGCAGGAGTCGGAACCCCTCGGCCAGACGCGCGACGGCGGCGGCCGCGAGCAGATCGCTCCGGTACTCGAAGCAGCCGGCGAGGCCGGCGGGCGTGTCCTGCATCAGGAGCGCGAGCTCGAACGGCGCGCTGCCGGTCTCGACCTCGATCGGGCTGTACCGCAGCTCCGCCAGTCGGGGCTTGGGCAATAGCACGTTCTGGAACGCGAACCAGACTTGGAAGAGAGGCGCGTGGCGGCCGCCGCGACGCGCCAGCGCCTCGCTCAGCACCTGCAGCGGCACCTCCTGCGCATGGGCTTCGAGGACCTGCCGCCCGGCCCGCGCCACCAGCTCCCGGAACTCTGGATCGCCGGCCAGCTCCGCCCGCAGCGGCAGGGTCTCGAGGAAGAAGCCGATCAGCCCCTCCGTCTCCACCCACTGCCGGCCGGCGCTGGGAGAGCCGACGACCAGGTCGGTCTGTCCCGTCGAGGCGTGGAGCAGCGTCTGGTAGCCGGCGAGGAGCGCCGCGTACAGCGTCGCGCCCTCGCGCCGCGCCAGAGCGGCGAGCGACGCGGCGAGCGGCGCCGGCAGCAGGAAGACGTAGCGCGCTCCGCGACCGCCGCACCCTCCGTTGCGCCGGCCGCGGCCGGGAAGCCGCAAGGGGGCCGGGTCTCCCGCCAGCGCCTCCTGCCAGTAGGCGAGCTTCCGCGCCAGCGTCTCCCCGGTCAGCCAGCGTCGTTGCCAGGCCGCGTAATCGGCGTATTGGATCGGCAGCTCGGACAGCGGCGACGGCCGTCCGGCGGCAAAGGCCTCGTAGAGGGTCGCGAGCTCGCGCAGCAGCACGCCGATCGACCAGAGGTCGGCGGCGATGTGATGCAGGGCGAGGAGCAGGACGTGCTCGCTGTCGCCGAGCCGCAGCAGGCGGGCGCGCAG
This sequence comes from Thermoanaerobaculia bacterium, assembly GCA_036277075.1. Taxonomy (GTDB): domain Bacteria; phylum Acidobacteriota; class Thermoanaerobaculia; order Multivoradales; family UBA5704; genus DASUNQ01. The sequence continues at coordinate 650 of DASUNQ010000288.1, read as the reverse complement.
CGGCGGCCCCGCCGCGAGGTCGAAGGGTCGCGCCGCCTCCGCCCGCGCCAGGCGCTCGACCGCCGCTTCCGCGCCGGCGCGGCCGAGCGCGCTCAGGTCCGTCAGCGGCAGCGCCACCGCGACGGCGGGCGCGATCACCTGGCGCGGCCGCCCCTTCTCGGTGGCGAAGGAGGTGCGCAGCACCTCGTGGCGCCGCACCACCTCGGCGAGCGCCCGCGCGAAGACCATCGGCTGCAGCGGTCCCTCGAGACGGACGGCCTTGAGCAGGTTGTAGTTCGTGTCGCCGGGATCGAGCCGGTGGAGCGACCAGAGTCGCTCCTGCGCGAAGGAGAGCGGCAGCTCGCCGTTGCGCGGCACCCGCGCCAACGGCGGCGGCGCGCCCGTCCCTTCCGTCAACGCCGTTTCCACCGCCGCGGCGAGGAGCGCCACGGTGGGCGCGGTGAACAGCCGGCGCAACGGCAGCTCGACACCGAAGGCGCTCCGCAGCCGCGCGACCACCTGCGTCGCCAGCAGGGAGTGCCCGCCGAGCTCGAAGAAGCTGTCGTGGACACCGACGGAATCGCGCCGCAGCACCTCGCTCCAGATGCCGGCGATCAGCTCCTCGACCACCGTCCGCGGCGCCGCCGCCTCTCCCTCTTCCGGTCGTCCCT
>DASUNQ010000287.1:0-11784 GCA_036277075.1 Thermoanaerobaculia bacterium | reverse complement strand
CGACGGCCGGGAGCGCCGGGTCGGGCACCGCGACGAGCAGCAGCCCGAGCCCGGCCGACGCGAGCTCGCCGGCCGGCACGGCCTCCGCCCCGAGCTCGCGCGCCAGCTCGCCGCCGCGTCCGGAGGGCGACGTCCCCACCGCGACGAGACGCGCGCCGGCGGCGACCGCCCACCGCGCCAGGCTCGTCCCGACGCGGCCGGGGCCGGCCAGGGCGACGGTCAAGTCCCGCAAGGGGGGCAGCGCGTTCACTGGTACAATTATGGCCCCTAGCGCTCCCGCGACGAGAGTGCCAAACCGAGCGAAGATCGAGCCATGGCCGCGCCCCAGTCACCGCCCCAGCTGAGCCCCCGCGACCGCGAGATCCTGCGCGACGTCATCCTCGCCTACATCCTCTCGGCCGAGCCGGTCTCGTCGCGCAGCGTCGCCAAGCAGGGACGGCTCGGCCTCTCGGCGGCGAGCATCCGCAACGTCATGGCCGACCTCGAGGAGTGGGGCTACCTGGCGCAGCCGCACACCTCCGCCGGCCGGGTGCCGACGCGCGCCGCCTACCACCTGTTCATCGAGTCGCTGATGCAGTCGCGGCGCCTCCCCGCCCGCGAGCGGCGCTACATCGACGAGGCCCTGCCCTCGACCCCGGGCGACGCCGGGCAGCTCATGGAGTCGGCCACGCACCTGCTGTCGGAGCTCTCGCATCAGGTGGGGATCGTGGTCACGCCGGCGCTCGGCGAGACGGTGCTCAAGGCGATCGAGTTCCTGCCGCTGTCGGGGCGCAAGGTGCTCTGCGTGGTGGTCTCGGCGGACGGCTTCGTCGACAACAAGGTGATCGAGACCGAGGAGGCGCTGCCGCGCGAGGAGCTGGTGCGGATCGGCAACTACCTGACCGAGAACTTCGCCGGCACGACGCTGCGCGAGATCCGCGCCCGGCTCTTGAAGCTGATGGCGGAGGAGCGGGCGCAGATGGACCGTCTCCTCGCCCGCTCGATCGAGCTGGCCCGCGCCGGCCTCTCGCCCGAGCAGGGGCAGGGGGTCCTGGTCGACGGCACGCGCGCCGTGCTCGACCAGCCCGAGCTGGCGGACATCGGGCGGGTGCGGCGCATGTTCGAGACCTTCGCCGACAAGGCGCGCCTGGTGTCGCTGCTCAGCCAGTGCCTGCGCGGCAACGGCGTGCGGGTGCTGATCGGCGACGACAGCGCCCTGACCTCGGAGCTCGACTTCAGCCTGGTGGCGACCGGCTACGGCGTCGGCGAGCGGCCGCTCGGCGCGCTCGCGATCTTCGGCCCGTCGCGCATGGAGTACGAGCGGGTGATCCCGCTGGTGACTTACCTCGGCGAGCGGCTGTCGCGGGCGCTGGCCGAGAGCTTCGCCGGCGACGCGCGGAGCTGAGGGGGAGGGGAAGGGAGAAGTCATGGCGGACGAACGGGAGCTCGGCGGAGCGCAGGGCGCCGAGGTGGGGGAGATCGACCTCGACCTCGAGAGCGAGGACCTCGGGAGCGCGGCGCGCGAGGCGGCCGCGGCCCCGGACGACCTCCGCCGCGAGAACGTGGAGCTGCGTGAGCGCCTGCTGCGCGCCCTCGCCGACTTCGAGAACCAGCGCAAGCGCACCGAGCGCGAGCGCCAGGAGCAGCGCCGCTACGCCCTCTTCGACGCCATGCGCGAGCTGGTCACGGTGACCGACAACCTGGAGCGCGCGGCGGAGGCGGGGGGATCGGTCGAGGACCTCAAGGCCGGCGTCGACCTGATCCTCAAGCAGATGCGCGAGCTGCTCCGCCGCCACGGCGTCGTCGCCGTCGAGGCGCTGGGGCGCCCGTTCGACCCCGCCCAGCACGAGGCGGTGACGCGCGAGGAGGACGCCGGAGTAAGCTCTCCCACCGTCACCGCCGAGCTGCAGCGCGGCTACCGCATGCACGACCGGCTCCTCCGCCCGGCGATGGTGCGGGTGTCGGTGCCTTCGGAACCCGATGAGCAAGATCCTCGGCATCGACCTCGGCACGACGAATAGCTGCGCCGCGGTGGTGGAGGGGACGGTCCCGCGCGTCCTCGCCAACCGCGAGGGGAGCCGCACCACGGCCTCGATTGTCGGCTTCGGCGAAGGGGGGGAGCGGCTGGTGGGGCCGATCGCCAAGCGCCAGGCGATCACCAACCCGCAGAACACCGTCTTCGCCGTCAAGCGCCTGATCGGCCGCAAGCTCGCCGACCCGCAGGTGGGCCGCGCGCGGGAGGTCCTCCCCTACGAGCTGGCGGCGGGCGACAACGGCGACGTCCAGGTCGCCGTCCGCGACCGGCGCTACAGCCCCGAGGAGGTCTCGGCCTTCATCCTGCGCGAGATCAAGGAGTTCGCCGAAGCGGAGCTCGGCGAGCCGGTCACCGAGGCGGTGATCACCGTCCCCGCCTACTTCGACGACTCGCAGCGCCAGGCCACCAAGGACGCCGGCAAGATCGCCGGCCTCGAGGTGCTGCGCATCATCAACGAGCCGACCGCCGCCGCCCTCGCCTACGGCCTCGAGCGGCAGGAGGAGGGCCGGAAGATCGCCGTCTACGACCTCGGCGGCGGCACCTTCGACATCTCGATCCTGGAGCTGGCGCGGGGGATCTTCGAGGTGCGCTCGACCGCCGGCGACACCTATCTCGGCGGCGAGGACTTCGACCAGCGGATCATCGACTGGCTGATCGAGGAGTTCCGCGGCGAGAGCGGCATCGACCTGCGCGACGACCGCCTCGCCCTGCAGCGCCTCAAGGAGGCGGCGGAGCTCGCCAAGTGCCAGCTCTCCGCGGTCGAGGAGACGGAGGTGAACCTGCCGTTCATCGCCACCGACGCCTCGGGGCCGCGCCACCTGACGCGCCGCCTCGGCCGCGCCCAGTTCGAGGCGCTGGTGCGCGAGCTGGTGGAGCGCACCGAGGGGCCCTGCCGCGACGCCCTCGCCGAGGCCGCGCTCCGTCCCGACCAGATCGACGAGGTGCTGCTCGTCGGCGGCCAGACGCGGACGCCGCTCGTCGCCCAGACCGTCGAGCGCATCTTCGGCCGGCAGCCCAACCGGCAGATCAACCCGGACGAGGTGGTGGCGGTGGGGGCGGCGATCCAGGGCGGCATCCTGCGCGGCGACATCAAGGACCTGGTGCTCCTCGACGTCACGCCGCTCTCCTTGGGCGTCGAGACCCACGGCGGCCTGTTCACGCGGCTGATCGAGCGCAACTCGACGATCCCGACCAAGAACACCCAGATCTTCACCACCGTCGTCGACAACCAGGACACGGTGGAGATCCACGTCCTCCAGGGCGAGCGCGACATCGCCGTCGAGAACAAGTCGCTGGGCAAGTTCCAGCTCGTCGGCATTCCGCCCTCGCCGCGCGGCATGCCGCAGATCGAGGTGACCTTCGCCCTCGACTCCAACGGCATCGTCAACGTCTCGGCCCGCGACGTCACGACCGGGCAGCAGCAGAGCGTGCAGATCAACCCTGCCGGGGGGCTTTCCAACGACGAGGTCGAGCGGCTGGTCGAGGAGGCGGGGCAGCACTCGCGCGACGACCTGCAGCGGCGCGAGATGCGCCAGCTCAAGAACCGGCTCGAGGGGCTGATCTACACCAGCGAGCGGGTCTTCGAGCAGTTCCGCGACCTGCTGCCGGAGGGCGAGTCGAAGCGCATCCACGAGCAGCTCCTGCAGGCGCGGGTGGCGCTCGCCGGCGACCAGCGCGCGCCGCTCGAGGCCTCGCTCTTCGACCTCAACTCGATCTCGCGCACCCTCTCCGACGTGATGCTGAACAACGCCGCCGGCGCCGCGGGGGCGAAGACGTAACGCGATGGCCGGCAAGCGCGACTTCTACGAGGTGCTGGGGATCGAACGCACGGCGGGGGAGCGCGAGGTCAAGGCGGCCTACCGCAAGCTCGCGCTCAAGTACCACCCGGACAAGAACGCCGGCGACCGCGAGGCCGAGGAGCGGTTCAAGGAGGCGGCCGAGGCCTACGCCGTCCTCTCCGACGCCGACAAGCGCGCCCGCTATGACCGTTTCGGACACCAGGGCGTGGCCGGGAGCGGCGGCTTCGACCCGACGATCTTCGCCGACTTCTCGGACATTTTGGGCGACCTCTTCGGCTTCGGCATGGGCGACCCCTTCGGCCGGCGGCGCGGCAACGCCGGCGGCCCGGCGCGGGGCGCCGACCTGCGCACCGACCTGACGCTGACCTTCGAGGAGGCGGCGTTCGGCGTCGAGAAGGAGATCGAGCTGCCGCGGCTCGAGAGCTGCGAGGCCTGCCGCGGCAGCGGCAGCGCCGGCGGCAGCGCGCCCGCCCTCTGCACCGCCTGCGGCGGCCGCGGGCAGGTGCGCTTCACCCAGGGCTTCTTCACCATCGCCCGCACCTGCCCGCAGTGCCGCGGCGAGGGTCGGGTCGTGACCGACCCGTGCAAGGAGTGCGGCGGCGAGGGGCGCATCGAGCGCGAGCGGTCGCTGGCGGTCAAGGTCCCGGCCGGCGTCGACACCGGCGCGCGCCTCCGCCTCAGCGGCGAGGGGGAGCACGGCCGCCAGGGCGGGCCGCCGGGCGACCTCTACGTCGTGCTCCGGGTCAAGCCGCACCCGCGCTTGAAGCGCGACGCCTCGACCGTCTACGGCCGCGTCGCCGTCGCCTACCCGCAGGCGGTCCTCGGCGCGACGCTCGAGGTCGAGACGGTCCACGGCACGGCGCCGCTCGACATCCCGCCCGGCACCCAGCACGGCCGCGAGTTCCGGCTGCGCGGCCAGGGCATCGCGCGGCTCGACGGCGCCGGCCGCGGCGACCACGTTGCGGTCGTCGAGGTCGAGGTGCCGCACCCGCGCGAGCTCACCGAGGAGGAGCGCGAGCTCCTCCGCCGCCTCGCCGAGCTCTCCGACCGCCCGGTGCGCGAGGAGCGCAAGGTCTTCGACCGGGTCAAGAACCTGTTCGGGTAGGAACCCCCTAGGGCAAGCTGCGCAAAGCCGTGCAGACTCGGGCCAAGACGCGGTCGAGCTCGAGGTGCGAAGGGATCTTGCAGGCTCGATAGCCGTCGCCTGCCGCGTTCGGTTCGTAAGCCACCAGCCCGACGTCGTCCATCATCCGGTTCGCCGCATTGGCGAAGAAGAGGGTGCGTTCCAGATCCCTCTCGTCCAAGACCCGGATGCCGAGAAACAGGAACGAGAGCGGCTTGCTCCTACGCAGCCAGCTCAGGAGGTCGCCCGCGGGCCCGCCGCCCTGTCCGGCACTTCGCGCCCACTCCGCTTTGAGGTCGATCGTCTTGAGACCCGCTTCCTTGATCCGCTTGTCGAGATCGGCGCTGCCCGATCTTCCCTTCGGGTTCTTCTGCTTCGGATTGCGCAGCGACTTCGGGGCGCCGGCCGCCTTGGTCTCGATGAGGATTTCAACGACGCCCTCCTCCGGATAGGAGGTATCGAGGGCATGGTTCGGGAAGATCAACCCCGGTACGGCTCCTCTGCCATGGAGCTCCTTGCCGGAGCAGTTCTCCAGGAGGAGACCAATGAGATCGGTGAAGAAGTCTCCTTTGCCGTTCTGGTTGTCGCCCTGGTTCGCGATCCCCAGCGCGAAGTTCTGGTCGAAGTCCCACATCGCCCGCAGGAACGGCTCTTCCACGCGAGTCCAACGCGAGGGCTGTTCGAGAACAGCCTGTTTGTACATTGCCAGAAGAGGCAAGCAACCGGGGCTGTCCGCGACGCGCGGGCTTGTCTTACGGACCATGTGACAAGGCTAGAGGTGATGCTGCTCGCCCATTGTATCTAGCGAGGGTGGGCACGCGCCTTCCGCCGCTCCCGGAGGCGAGACCGCAGGCGGGACACCTCGTTCACGGAGCTCTGCCGAGTGAGAAAAAGCCGGTCAATCTTGGCGATCGCCTCACTCAAGGCGCCTTCTTCACGATGGCGCAGCGCCGTATCCACCTCCGGTTCGAGCTGCATCAGGCTCTTCCGATGCTTAGCCACCAGATCGACATCTGGGAGGAGGATCCGGTCTGCTTCGCGGGGTTCAAGCTTCAGGACCCCGCCGCCATAGCTGCGCCCCGTCCTCTCGCATGACAGCAAGGTCGCGGAGTTGTAGAAGGCGGTGACTAGAGCCCGCCTCAGCGAGGCGGGAACCTTCGTCAGCCGAATTGCGAGCAGCGTGTTGGAGCTGACAGTGCGAGCCCGATTCAGGCACAGACGGGGCGCGGCGTCGCTCATGTAGGTCAGGAAGGCATCGGGGACCGTGACTCCGGGTACGCGATACCAGGGAGAGCGGACGCGGCACTTGTACCGCTCGGCGATTCCCAGGCTCTCTCCATGCCGAACATAGGCCTGCTCGAAGCGCGTCAACCGCTCCTTGGGCAGCCAGAGCGAGCAACGCTCCCCCTTCTCCCGCAGGAGAGCGAGATCCGCGGCCGACACATGCAGCCCTGCGATGTGCCGCGCACGCACCAAAGCCGGCCGCAAGGAGCTCGGAGGAAGGCGCCAGCGGCGGGCTTCCTCGGCAGTCAAGACGAAGTAGTCGTTCGCCCCGCTGACGAAGCCGATGCCTGCCTTTCCCACCGAGGCGAGTGGACGAAAGTGACCGGCCGCGCAAAGATCGGCAAGGACACGCGCTGCGGGATGGGTCTCGTGCCCGGGGGACCATTTCTCGGGCTCCTCGTCCGGCGCGAAGACTTCGGCGCCCGCCAGGACGCCCTCCAGGTCGGTCAGCGCCAGTCCATCCTCGACCTCCGCCAGGGCGAGCTGGCTCGGTCCTTGGCTCTTCCCCGCGGCCAAGACCAAGACCACTTCCTCCTGTACCTCCGGGAAGACCGACGTGCGGAAGGAGATGACGTGGACTCGCCCGAAGGATCGGCGCAGGTGCTGGCGCAACGGCGCTGCGTAGGCTGCGTGGATCAACTCGGCAGGGAGAATGAAGGCCAGCCGCCCACCGGCCTCCAGGAACGATACCGCGTGGGCCACGAAATGAGCCCAGGAGGACGCGAGTTGGGTCAGCTCAACGCCGGCGTCCGATGCGCGGCCGAGCGCCTGGACGCGTGCCCGGCCGGCGAATTCCTGGTAACGGATGTAGGGGGGGTTCCCGATCACCACGTCCACTCCTCGATCGGGCCCGAAGAGACTGCCTGGTGAGGCCACGGAGAAGAAGTCCGCAACGCGAACCTCGTCCCCGGGCACACCTAGAAGCAAGTGCAGCCTTTCTCTCGTGAACGACGCCGCCTCCGGATTCAAGTCGACAGCTCGCAGAAGGGCAGCGGCTTGCTCGGCTCCAGCGCCGAGACGGCGCAACCGATGAGCAGCCGCTTCGAGGAACACCCCGTCACCACAAGAAGGGTCGAAGACCGACTGGTCCGCACGCGTGATCGCCCATGCGACTAGGGGCTCGACGAGCTGCCTCGGAGAGTAGAACGCGCCAAGGCTCTTGCGCTGCCGCCGCACCGCGGGGGAACTTGTGACGGGGACCGAGGTCATTGTGGGAAGCGTAGCACAACTTACGCCGTGATACCGCCCTGGCGGGGCAGGCGATCTGCCCGCGTTCCATTGCTTGCGCTCGGATATCGTACGAAGAATCGCCTGGGAATGCAGTACGCGAACGGAGGGGTTCCATGGCACGAGGGAAATCGTCATTCATTACGAGAGCGCCCGCTGTCGTCAGCTGCGGTGCCGCTCTCCTGCTCCTCGTCGTCTCGCCGCTGACCGCCGCGTCGCCCGAGGAGCTTCCCGCCGTCGAGATGCTCTGGGGGGTGCGCATCCCGATGCGCGACGGGGTGCACCTGAACGCCACCGTCTTCAAGCCGCGCGCGATGCCGAAGCCGCTGCCGGTGGTCTTCACGCTGACGCCGTACATCGCCGACACTTACCAGGATCGCGCCCTCTACTTCGCGCAGCACGGCTACGTCTTCGCTCTCGTGGACGTGCGCGGGCGAGGCAACTCGGAGGGGCGGTTCACGCCGTTCGCCCAGGAGGCGCACGACGGGCACGACGTCGTCGAGTGGCTGGCACGCCAGCCCTGGGCCAACGGCAAGGTGGCGATGTGGGGAGGCTCCTACGCCGGCTACGACCAGTGGGCGACGGCCAAGGAGCTCCCGCCGCACCTGGCGACGATCGTGCCGGCCGCCTCCGCCCACCCCGGCGTCGACTTCCCCTTCTTCAAGAACGTTTACTCCTCCTACGTCATGCAGTGGCTGACCTTCACCAGCGGGGTCACGCCCAACGTCAAGCTCTTCGGCCTCTCCCCGTTCTGGGCCGAGCGCTTCCGGGCCCTCTACCGCGAGCACCGCCCCTACCGCGAGCTGGAAGAGACGATCGGCAACGCCTCGACGGTCTTCCAGGACTGGCTCCGCCACCCGACGCCGGACGCCTACTGGGACGCGATGGCGCCGACGCCCGAGCAGTACGCGAAGCTGAAGCTGCCGATCCTCACCATCACCGGCCACTACGACGGCGACCAGCCCGGGGCGCTGACCTACTACCGCCGGCACATGCGGCACGGGACGAAGGCGGCGCGCGACCGCCACTACCTGATCATGGGTCCCTGGGACCACCCCGGCACGCGCACGCCGCAGAAGTCGTTCGGCGGCCTGACCTTCGGCGACGCCAGCGTCCTCGACCTCAACGATCTCCACCGCCAGTGGTACGACTGGACGATGAAGGACGGCAAGCGCCCGGAGTTCCTGAAGACGCGCGTCGCCTACTACGTGGCCGGCGCCGAGGAGTGGAAGCGCGCCGACGACTTCGAAGAGATCGCCAAGGAGCGGCGCACCCTCTACCTCGACTCCCCCGGCGGGCGCGCCGGCGACGTCTTCCAGTCCGGGAGCCTGGGGCCGGAGAAGCCGGCGGCCGGCTCGCCGCCCGACCGCTACGTCTACGACCCGCTCGACACCCGCCCGGCGGAGCTGGAGATGGAGGACGTCGAGGCCTATTACATCGACCAGCGCTGGGCCCTGAACCTCGGCGGCAACGGGCTCGTCTACCACAGCGCGCCGTTCGCCGAGGCGACCGAGATCTCCGGGCAGCCGAAGCTCGAGCTGTGGATGGCGCTCGACGTCCCGGACACCGACTTCGCCGTCTCGCTCTACGAGATCGAGCCGACCGGCCGCAGCATCTCCCTCGCCGACGACATCCTGCGGGCGCGCTACCGGGAGTCGCAGCGCGAGGAGAAGCTGGTGACCCCCGGCGCCGTCGAGCGCTACACCTTCGACAGCTTCTTCTGGTTCTCGCGCCGGATCGGGAAGGGGAGCCGCCTGCGCCTGGTGGTGCGCTCGCCCAACACGATCCAGCTCCAGAAGAACTACAACGCCGGCGGCGTGGTGGCCGAGGAGTCGGGCAAGGACGCGCGCACCGCCCACGTCACCCTCTACCACGACGCCGAGCACCCGAGCTTCCTCGAGCTGCCCATCGGCAGGTAGGGAAGAGCAGGTAGGAAGACGCCATGGCGCGGATGGCCTACCTTCGCCGGACCTTGGTCGTGCCTGCCGGACTGGAGGAGCTCGTGGTGGGACGCCTCTGGGCCGCCGGCACGCTCGGGGTCGAGATCGAGTCCGGGTCCGACGGCAGTGTGCGCCTTGCCGCCTGGTTCCCGGTGGACGCGGAGCCCGTCGCTCTCCCACCTGAAATTCAACTCCTCGTCGAAGAGCCCATCCTCGACGCCGACTGGCTCGCCGCCTGGCGCGAGCGGTCGAGGCCCTTCCCGCTCGGCGCCTCCTTCTTCGTCGCTCCGCGTGAGCCGGACGTCGAGCCTGTGGAGGTTCCCGCCGGCCGGCGCCTGCTCCGCCTCCCGGCCCGCGCCGCCTTCGGCACCGGCAGCCACGAATCGACCCGCCTCGCGGTCGAGCTGCTCGAGGAGGTGGACCTCGCGGGCCGGCGCGTGCTCGACGTCGGCACCGGCACCGGAATCCTGGCCTTCGCGTCGCTGGCGCTCGGCGCGGCCGCCGCGACGGCCTTCGACCTCGACCCCGCCGCCCCCTTCCACGCCCGCGACAACGCGCGGCTGAACGGCTTTCACCTGCATCTCTTCGCCGGCACGGTCGCTGCCTTGCGTGAGAGCGCGCGCTTCGACTTGGCGGTCGCCAACCTGGTGCCGGAGGAGTTGCTGCCGGAGCTCGCGGCGGTCGCGCGGCGATTGGCGCCGCGCGGCGAGGTCATCCTGTCGGGCATCCTGGAGGAGCGGGGTGGGGAAGTGCTGGAGCGCGGCGCCGCCCTGGGGCTCGCCGAGCGGGCGCGGCGCGGGGTGGGGGAGTGGGTGGCGTTCCGGCTCGCCCGGGAGGGCGGCGCGTGACGACCCTCCTCGTCCCACCTGATCTGTTCGACGGCGCGGAGGTCAGAGTCGAGGGCGACCCCTACCGCCACCTCTTCCGCGCCCGGCGGCTGGCCGCCGGCGAGCGGCTGCGGGTGGTGGACGGCCGTGGCCGCGCCCGCTGGGCCGAGGTGGCGCGCGTGGAGCGGAGCGGGGCGGCCCTGGCGCTCGGCGAGCCGGCCCCCGCCAACGAGCCGGCCTTCCGGCTCGAGCTACTGGTCGCCGTCTTCCGCCCGGAGCGCGCCGCCTGGCTGGTCGAGAAGGCGACCGAGGTGGGCGTCGGCGCCGTGCGCTTCCTGCACACCGAGCGGGCGCCGCGCACCTTCGGCGCCGGCACGCTCGAACGCCTGCGCCGGGTCGCCGCCGCCGCGGTCGAGCAGTGCGGCCGCTCGCGTCTGCCGGAGGTGAGCGGCGTCCACGACTGGGGCGAGCTCGCGCGCCTCGCGGACCCGCTCCCGGATCGCCGCCTGCTCGACCCCGCGGCGGCGGTCGAATGGAGAGGGCCGGCCGGCGCCGCCGGCGCCCTCCTGGTCGGTCCCGAGGGCGGCTGGACGGAAGCCGAGGTCGCCGCGGCGCGGGTCCTCGGTTTCGCCGCGACCGGCCTCGGCCCCCGCACCCTCCGCGCGGAGACCGCCGCCGTCGTCGCCGCCTCCCGGCTGCTCCTCTAGAAGTCCCAGTCGAACCCGACGCGCAGAGCGCGGCCGGGGGCGGGGAGGGCGTAGGGGACCTCGCCGCCGCTCGCGAGGTCGGGCAGGACGTAGCCGACCTCGGCGAAGCGGCGGTCGAAGGCGTTGAGCAGGTCCAAGCGGAGGCGGGTGCGACCGAAGGAGCGCGCCAGCCGCAGGTCGAGGGCGCCGGCGCTCGGCAGCGGGACCCGGTTGGCGTCGTCGAGGAAGCGGCGTCCGGTCCAGGTCCAGGCGGCCGCGAGCCGCGCGTCCCGCGGCAGCTCCCGGTCGAGCGCCAGCCGGGCGCGGTGCCGCGGGATGTTTTTGAGCTGCCGCCCGCGGTGCTCGCCGCCGCGCGGCTCGACGCGCGTCCAGGCGTAGCCCAGCGCCGCCGACCAGCGGCCGCCGGGGCGCCAGGCGGCATCGGCCTCGACGCCGCGGTGGAGGCTGCCGCCGAGATTGACGAAGCGGAAGGTGGCGGGGTCGAAGTCGATCTCGTTCTCGACCTCGATGCGGTAGCCGACCACCTGCCAGCGGCCGGCGGCGGCGGTCCGCCCGATCCCCACCTCGGCGCTCGCCGCCCGCTGCGGTTGGAGCGCCGGGTTCGAGAGCGTGAAAGTGCCGCCGGCGAAGTCGGGGAAGGGGCGCGGGTCGAAGAGCTGGTCGACCGTCGGCGCTTTGAACGCGCGGGCGAGCTGGAGGTGGACGACGGGCGTCGCGGCGCCGTCGCGGCCGAGGCGCAGGGTGGCGCCGAGCCGCGGCGACCACGCCTCGTGCGACGGCGAGCGGGCCGGGCCGGCGAAGTCCTCCTCGATCGCGTCCCAGCGCAGGCCGGCGGCGAGCCGCACCCGCGCGCCGGCCGGAAG
>DASUNQ010000286.1:0-15540 GCA_036277075.1 Thermoanaerobaculia bacterium | reverse complement strand
CCGCCAGGGCTTCCGCACGACGCGCGGCCTGCGCCGCCACTCGCTCATGCACCAGCGCCTCGCCCGCCCCGGCCTCCCAACCCTCCGACCACTCCACCTCCACCTGATGGCGCTCCGCCTCACTCAACACCGGCAACTGCGCCGCCCGCAGCTCCGGGTCTCGCGCCGCGGCGGCGAGGATGGCGTCGAAGCCGCCCAGCAGCCGCTCGATCGTCGTGGCGTCGAAGAGGTCGCTGCTGTACTCGAGCGCACCGCGCAGCACCCCGGACTCCTCGATCAGCGACAGGGTGAGGTCGAGCTTCGAGGTGCCGGCGTCGATCTCCAGCGGCTCAATCGCCAGTCCCGCCGGGCTCAGCCGCTTCCAGGGGGCGCTCTTGAGCGTGAACATCACCTGGAACAGGGGATTGCCGGAAAGGTCGCGCTCGGGCTGCAGCTCCTCGACCAGCTTCTCGAAGGGCAGCTCCTGGTGCGCCTGCGCCGCCAGCACCACTTCGCGCACCCGCCCCACGAGCTGGCGGAAGGTGGGGTCGTCGCCGAGCCGGACGCGGAGCGCCAGCGTGTTGAGGAACAGGCCGATGAGGGGCTCGACCTCGACCCGTCCGCGATTGACGACCGGCGTGCCCACGACCAACTCCGGCTGGCCGCTCAGGCGGTGCAGCAGGGCGGCGAAGCCGGCGAGCAGGACCATGAAGGGGGTCGCGCCCTGCTCGCGCGCGCGGGCGAGGAGCGGGCCCAGGGCGCCTGCCGAGAGACGGACGGGGCGGCGGGCGCCGCGGGACAGCCGCACCGCCGGCCGCGGCCGGTCGCCGGGGAGCTCCAGGCTGGCGGGGATGCCGGCGAGCTCTCCGCGCCAGTGCGCCAGCTCGGCGGCGAGCCGCTCGCCGCGCAGCCGCTCGCGCTGCCAGCGGGCGAAGTCGGCGTACTGGATCGCCAGCTCGGGCAGCGGCGACGGCCGACCGGCGTGGAACGCGGCGTAGAGGGCGGCTACCTCGCGGATCAGGATCTCGATCGACCAGCCGTCGCAGACGATGTGATGGAGCGTCAGGATGCAGAAGTGGTCGGCGTCCGCGAGGCGCAACAGCGCGCAGCGCAGCAGCGGCCCGCGCGCCAGGTCGAACGGGCGGCGCGCCTCGCGCTCCGCCCAGCGCCGCGCCTCCGGCCCCCGCGCCGCCGGCGGCAGCGCCGTCAAGTCGACGACCGGCACCGCGACGGCCGCCGCCGGCGCAACGAGCTGCAGGGCGCGGCCGTCGAAGGTCGGGAACGTCGTGCGCAGCACCTGGTGCCGCCGCACCACCTCGCCGAGGGAGCGCGCGAAAAGGTCGGCGCGCAACGCGCCGCTCAGCCGCACGGCGGCGGGCACGCTGTAGAACGGGCTTCCCGGCTCGAGCTGGTCGAGGAACCAGATCCGCTCCTGGGCGAAGGAGAGCGGGTTGCGCTGGGCGAGGAGCCGGCGTTTCTCCGCCGAGAGCTCCGCGACCCGTTCGAGCAAGGAAGCCACGCCGACCGCCATCCGAGCCCTCAGGCCTGGCTCTCCAGGAGACCGTGGACGTCGTCGTCGGCGAGCCGCTCGAGCTCCAGAAGCTGCTCGTCGAGCCCCGCCGCCTGCGCCCGGATCGCCTCCACGGCCGTGGCGAATCCCGCCTGCACCTGTTCGGCGGCGCCGATCGCCCGCGCCAGCTCCGCTACCGTGGGAGCCTCGAAGAGGTGGCGCAGCGTGACGTCGGCGGTCACCGCGTCGCGCAGCCGCGAGAGCACCCGCGTCGCCAACAGCGAGTGGCCGCCGAGCTCAAAGAAGTTGTCGTCGACGCTCACGCGGTCGACGCCGAGCACCTCGCTCCAGATCCCGGCGACCAGCTCCTCGGTGGCGTCGCGCGGCGCCACGAAGGCGCGCCGCGGCTGCTGCCGGACCTCCTCCAGGCTGGGGAGCGCCTCGAGGTTGACCTTGCCGTTGAGCGTGAGGGGGAGCCGCCGCAGGTGCACGAAGGCGTTGGGCAGCGTCTCCTCGAGCAGGCTCTCGGCGAGGAACGCCCGCAACTCGCCGAACTCCAGCTCCTGGCGCGAGACGTAGTAGCAGACCAGCACGTCCCGCCCGTTGCGGTCCTTGCGCAGCACGACCACGCTGTCGCGCACCTGCCGGTGCCGGTTGAGAGCCGTCCGGATCTCGTTCAGCTCCACCCGGAAGCCGTGGTACTTGACCTGGTTGTCCATCCGCCCGAGGAACTCGATCGCGCCGCCCGGCAGATACCGCGCGCGGTCGCCGCTGCGGTAGAGGCGCGCCCCCGGCTCGGTGCCGAACGGGTCGGGGACGAAGCGCTCCGCGGTGGCTTCGGGCCGGCCGAGATAGCCGCGCGAGACGCCGGCGCCGCCGATGTAGAGCTCGCCCGCGACCCCCACGGGCACCGGCTCCATCTCCGGGTCGAGCAGGTGGACGCGGCTGTGCGCGAGCGGTGCGCCGAGCGGCACAGTGGCGGCGTGCGGCTCGCGGCCGCCGACGGCGTGAGTAATCACCCCCACCGTCGTCTCCGACGGGCCGTAGTGATTGAGGATCTCGAGGTCCGGCCGCAGCGCCCGCAGCCGCTCGACGAGCTCCCAGCGCGAGGCCTCGCCGCCCAGCACCAGCCGCCGACGCGGCAGCGACCGCTCCGGTCGCGAGGTCGCCTGCAGCGCCTCGAGGTGGCTCGGCACGATCTTCAGGCAGTCGACCTCGTGCCGGTCGAAGTAGTCGGCGAAGGCGGTCGCGTCGGTGGCGCGCTCGACCGAAACGACGTGCAGGCAGCCGCCGGTCGCGAGGGCCGGGAAGATCGCCGTGTGCCCGAGATCCGCGGCGAAGGTCGAGACCGTGGCGTAGCTCGCGCCCGGCAGGCCGAGCCGCTCGCCGATCGCCGCGAGATAGCCGGCGAGCTGCCGGTGCTCGACCGCCACGCCCTTGGGCACGCCGGTCGAGCCCGAGGTGAAGACCACGTACATCAGGTTCTCGGCCGCGGCGCCGCACTCCAGACGGCCGCCGTCCTCGCGCGCGATCGCCGCCGCGTCGCCGTCGAGGCGCACCACGGGGATCGCACCGTCGCCGGGCAGGCGCGCGGCCAGCCGGTCCTCGGTCACCACCACCCGCGGCCTCAGCGTCGCGAGCAGCAGCTCGAGGCGGCGCCGCGGCTGCTCGGGCTCCAGCGGCGCGTAGGCGCCCCCGGCCTTGAGCACTCCCAGCATCGCGACCAGCACGTCAGCGGAGCGGTCGAGGAAGAGGGCCGCGACGGTCTCCGGACCAACACCCAGCCGCCACAGGTGGCGAGCGAGCCGATTCGATCGCGCGTCGAGCTCGCCGTAGCTGATCCGCCCCGCCTCGTCAACGGCGGCCGTGGCCTCCGGCTCCCGCGCCGCCTGCTCCGCGAACAGCTCGAGGAAGGAACGGGCCGGCGGCGCGACGCCCGCGGGGTTGAGCGCCGAGAGGAGCTGCCGGCGCTCCTCGTCGCGCAGCAGGCGCAGCCGCCCGAGGGGCGTCTCCGGCTCGCACAGCGCGTGGGCGAGCAGGGTCGTGAGCTGCCCCGCCAGCCGCTCCGCCTCGGCCCTTTCCAGGCGGCCCGCGTCGTAGCGCAGCGCCAAGTGGAGCTCCTCGCGCGCGACGCACGAGAACAGGACCGTGAAACGCTCGACCGGCGCCCGCCGGCGCAACAGCCGGAAGCGCGCCCCCGCCGCCGTCAGCTCCAGCTCGTCGCGCTGGAACTCGAACCCCGCCGCGGCAAGGCCCGGCGCCTCGACCGCGCCGCCGCTCCCCTCCCAATCGAAGGACTGCTGCCGCCCGCCGGCGGCGAACAGCGCGCGCCGCAGCTCGCCGGCCAGGGCGCGAAGGGGCAGGTCCGGGGCGCAGCGCGCGGCGATCGGGAGCCAGCTCGCGTAGGGGCCGACGGCGTCGGCGAGGTCGGAGGCGGCGCGGCCGTCGATAACGGTCGCGATCACCATCTCCTGCCGGCTCGTCAGCCGCGCCAGCAGCGCCGCCCAGCAAGCCTCGAGAAAGCAGGGAAGGTCCGCACCGTCCATGCGAGCGAGCACGGCGGCCGCCGCGGCGGGCAATGGCGGCAGCGCGACCTCCTCCTCGCGGCCGAGGTCGCCGCCGGCGGTTTCGAGCGGCAGCCTGAGGATCAGCTCCGCGAGGCGGCCGTTCTCGCGCCAGTAGGCCCTCTCCACCTCCGCCTCTTCACCGCCGCCGGCGAGCAGCTCGCTCTGCCACTCGACGAAGTCGGCGTACTGGAGCGGCGGCTCCGGAGGCTCGCCGCCGGCGTATTCCGCGACCACCTCGCGCAGCAGGTTCTCGAGCGACCGCGCGTCGGCGCACAGCGCCGGCAGCGTCCAGAGGAGCCAGCGGCGCTCGCCCCCGAGCGCGACCCGGCAGAGGCTCAGCGCCGGTCCCGCCGCCAGGTCGAGCGGTCGCGCCGCCTCCGCCGCGAGGAGACGGTCCAGGTCCGCCTCGCCGCCGGCGTCCGTCTCGCACCAGGCGGGCTCCGCCGCCGCGCCGACGACCTGGAAGGGCACCTTCATCCCCAGCCGGCGGCGGAACGCCGTGCGCAGGATCTCGTGCCGCTCGCTCACCGCGCGCACCGCCGCTTCCAGCCGCGGCGGGTCGAGCGGCCCCTCGACGAGCACCGCGCACTGCGCGCGGCAACCTCGCCCGGCCTGCTCCAGGAACCAGAGCCGCCGCTGCTGCGTCGAGAGCCGGAAGGTCTGCGCCGAAAGGTCGTTCACTTCGCTCCTTCTCAGGCCGGCCAGCCGGCCGCCACGCGGGTGATCTCTTCCAGGTGCTCGCGCCGCAGCGCCTCGCGCTGCTCGGCCGGGACCGACGCGATCCCCAGCGACAGCAGCCGGTTGGCCGCGGTCATGAACCGTTTGAACGAGTCGAGCGAGACCCCCTTGCCGAGCACGTAGGGGATGATCCAGAAGTCGAACGACCACTGCGGCAGCCAGGTGCTCTCGTCGATCGACAGGAACATGCGCTCGATGTGATCCATCGCCTGCATGCTGTCCATCGAGGCGTGGCTCCAGACGAAGCCGTCCCCCTCGATGCCGTACTTGTCGCGCTGCTGGTCGATCGGGGTCCCGCGCTCGCAGTACCAGACCTGCGCGCGGTAGTAGTCGCAGGCGGTGCGACGGATGAAGTCCGTGGTCTCGGCGACCGTCTCCTCGCTCTCGCCGGGGAAACCGATGATGTACGAGCCGAACGTCAGGATGCCGCGCTCGCGCAGGCGCCGGATGCCGCGCTCGTACTGCTCGAGGGTCGCGGCCTTGGCCATGTTCTTGAGGATGCCGGGGGAGCCCGACTCGATGCCCAGGAAGACCCCCTTGCAGCCGCTCTCGGCCATGAGGTCGATCGCCTCCTCGTCGGAGTTGCTGCAGCGGAAGTAGGAGAACCAGTCGAAGCCGTAGCCGCGGGAGATCATCAGCCGGCAGATCTCCTTGAAGCGCGGCAGCGGCACGTTGAAGGTGTCGTCGATGAAGACCACGTTCCGCGCCTCCAACGCGCGCATCGAGTCGAGCTCCCGCTCGATGGTGCCGAGACGGGCGAGCGTCAGCCTGCCGGCGCGCGCCGGGTAGTTGCAGAACGAACAGCTGAAGGCGCAGCTCCGGGCTGTGCGCGCCTGGATGGTGGGTCCCGGTCCCTCATCGGCGAAGGTCCGCCAGTCGATGTCGTTCTCGTCGAGCGAGTTGTTCTCCGGCGCGTGCGGGGTGGCGATGAAGCCGCCGTTGCGGGCGACGATCAGGTTGGGGACCGCTGCCAGGTCGCCGCCGTCGCGCAGGCAGGCGACGATCCGCGCCAGGGTGGACTCGCCCTGTGAGTCGAAGACGTAGGCGTCGGCGCCCATGTCGGCGAGCGCCGCGTCCAGCTCGTGGCCGGCGTAATTGCGCAGGTGGTTGGCGACCAGGGGCCCGCCGACCACGACGCGCACCCGGGGATTGTGGCGGCGGATGAACTCCACCATCTCGTTGACCGGGAAGTTGAGGACGTAGAACGTGGTGGTGATCGCCACGCACAGCGGGTCGTCGGCCAGGTAGTCGGCGAGCTTGTCCTTCTCGTCCTGGAAGAGGTTTACGTAACGCGCCGCGATGCCGCGCCGGCGCAGGAAGTTGGTGAGGTAGGCCGCCGCCAGGTTGGGGATCTCCCCCGAGCGGAAGGAGAGCCGCCCGTCGTCCGGCCGGGCGCGCAGGACGGCGTGGTTCATCAGCTCGGGATAGGTCAGCTTCTCGCCGCCGAGGTCGACGAAGCTGAACTTCAGGTCGCGGTAGGCCTCCGAGTCCTCGCCGTACTGCCGCAGCAGCCCCTCGTACTGCCCGAAGGGGGTCTCGTTGTAGCCGATCACGACACAGTCCAGCTTCGCGCCCATTGCCTCGCGTTCCCGTTCAGGCCTGCGGGTTGCGGATCATCTCGCCCATCGCCACCACGATCTTGCGCGGCCCCTCGTAGGGGTTGCGGCTGTGGGCGGTCAGCATGTTGTCGACGAGCAGCACGTCCCCGCGCTGCCAGGGGAAGGCGACCGCCACCTGCTCGTAGGCCGCCCGCACCTCGGCCATCACCGCATCCTCGATCGGCGAGCCGTCGCCGTAGAGCACGTTGCGCGGCAGGTCCGCCTCGCCGAACAGCGACAGCAGCGAGGCGCGCACCTCGGGCTCGAGGCAGGAGACGTGGTGGGCCTGGATCTGGTTGAAGAAGACCTCCTCGCCGGTCTTCGGATGCACGGCCACCGCCGGCGCCCGCTTGCGCGTGCGCAGCCGGTCGTCCCCCTTCCACTCGAGGTCGATCCCCGCCCGCCGGCAGGTCTCCTCGACCGCGGCGCGGTCGCTGGTGCGGAAGAACTCCTGCCAAGGGACGTCGAGGCCGTCGGTGAAGTTGCGGACGTACATCACGCCGAGCCGCCGGAAGCGCTCGCGCAGGGCGGGATCGAGCAGCCGGTAGACCCGGCGGCAGTCGGCGATCGGCGTCTCGCCGCCCCGCTGCGCCGGGGTGACGCAGAAGAACCACTGCTTGAGCGGCCACTGGTCCATCTGCGAGCTCTCGTTGTGGAAGAGGATCGCCCGGTCGGCGGGGTAGGGAGTCGAGCTGTAGACCTTGCCCCCCATCGCGTCGCGCGGCAGATCGCCGTACTCGCCGAAGAGCTCGCCGCAGACCGCTCCGGCCAGGCGCTCGAAGCGCTCGACGGTGTCGAGGCCGAAGCCGCGGAACAGGATGGCACCGTGGCGGGCGAGCCCCTCCTCGATGCGCGGCAGGTTGGCGCGCGCATAGTCGACGAGGTCGACGTCCGCGACCGCCGGACCGATCACCAGCGGCAGCGGCTCGTCGGGCCGCAGGGTGGAGGTCGCGACGAGCTCGACCTCGTCGAGGCCGACCGGGCGGCGCCGCGCGGCGCGCACGCCTCGCGGGCCCGTGGTCTGGGGTTGGCCGGCGTTTTCCATGGCGGACTTCGTCCTTTCCGAGTCGGTGGGCAGCCGGAGCTCGCTCAGCCGGGCGTCGGGGCGTCCGACGGCGTCCTGCAGCAGAGTCTCGAAGCGGCGGGCGAGCCGCTCGATCGTCGGCGCGTCGAACAGCTCGGTGCTGTAGATCCAACGGCCGGCGATCTCCTCGCCCGCCTCCTCGAGGATGAGAGTGAGATCGAACTTCGAGGTCTCGCCGGCGAGCGGCAGCGGCGCCAGCTCGAGACCCGGGACCCCTACCGGCGCCGCCGCCGCGTTCTGCAGCACCAGCAGGACCTGGAAGAGGGGCGTCGGGCTGAGGCCGCGCCGCGGCTGCAGCTCCTCGATCAAGCGGTCGAACGGCATGTCCTGGTGCTCGTAGCCGCCCAGCGCCGTCTCCCGCGCCCGCGCCAGCAGCTCGGCGAACGTGGGGTCCCCCGCGAGGTCGACGCGCAGCAGCAGGATGTTGACGAAGAAGCCGATCAGGCCCTCGGTCTCGAGGCGGTTGCGGTTGGCGACGTCGGTGCCCACCAGCACGTCGCGCTGTCCGGTGAGGCGGCCGAGCAGCGCGGTCAGGAGCGCGAGCGCCGCCATGAAGAGCGTGGCGCCGCGCTGGCGGCAGAGGGCCCGCAGCCGCCCCGCCGTCTCGGGCGCCACCCGGAAGTCGTGGCGAGCGCCGCGGTAGCCGCGCAGTGCCCGCCGCGGCCGGTCGTAGGGAAGCGCCAGCTCCGGCAGCGCGCCTCCCAGACTCCGCCGCCAGTAGGCGACCTGCCGCTCAAGCGGCTCGCCCTGGAGCCAGGAGCGTTGCCAGCAGGCGAAGTCGGCGTACTGGATCGGCAGCGCCGGCAGCGGCGAGGGCCGGCGCGCGGCGAAGGCGCCGTAGATCGCCGCCAGCTCGCGCACCAGCACACCGGCCGACCAGCCGTCGCTGACGATGTGATGGAGCGTCAGCGCAACGACGTGCTCCGCCGCCCCGAGGCGCAGCAGCGCCGCGCGCAGGAGGGGGGCGCGGGCGAGATCGAACGGGCGCCGCGCCTCGGCCGCCGCCAACCGCACGCACTCCCGCTCCGCCGCCTCCCGGGGCAGCGCGGTCAGGTCGGCCAGCGGCATCGCCACCGGGCGCCAGGGTGCGATCACCTGCAGCGGCTCGCCGCCGGGCGCCGCGAAGGAAGTGCGCAGCGCCTCGTGCCGCCGCACCACCTCGCCGAGGCTCCGCGCCAGCGCCGGCACGTCGAGCGCTCCGGCCAGCCGCACCGCCGCCGGCACGTTGTAGGCGGGATTCCCCGGATCGAGCTGGTCGAGGAACCAGAGCCGCTGCTGCGCGAAGGACAGCGGCAGCGGCCGGTCGTGCGGCGCCGGCGCGATCGGCGGCGCGTCGGGACCGACGGCCGCGCGCCGGGCGGCCGCGACCGCGCGCGCCAGCCCCTCGACGGTGGGGGTCTCGAACAGCTTGCGGAGCGGCAGCTCGACCCCGAGCGCGTCGCGCACCCGGCTGATCACCTGGGTGGCGAGCAGCGAGTGCCCGCCGAGCGCGAAGAAGTCGTCGCGCGCTCCCACCCGCGGGCGTCGCAGGAGGTCGGACCAGATCCCGGCCAGCAGCTCCTCGAGCGGATCGCGCGGCGGCGCGTGGCTCGCTTCCCCGACGGCGGTGTCAGGCGCCGGCAGCGCCTTGCGGTCCACCTTACGGCTGGGCGTGCGCGGCAGCTCCGGGAGGAGCACGAACGCGCCCGGCACCATGTAGTCGGGCAGACGGCGCGCGAGCGCCGCCCGCAGCGCGGACACCAGCTCCTCCCCGGCCCCCGCCACAGCCGGCGCCACGTAAGCCACCAGCCGCCGCTCGCTCCCCTCCCCGTACACCACGACCACCGCCTCGCGCACCCCTGGTTGCGCGGCAAGGAGCGTCTCGATCTCCTCCAGCTCGATGCGGAAGCCGCGCACCTTCACCTGGTGGTCGAGGCGCCCCAGGAACTCCAGCTCGCCGCGCGGCAGCCACCGCACCAGGTCGCCGGTATGGTAGAGCCGGGCGCCGGGGCGGCCGGCGAAGGGATCGGGCACGAACCTCTCGGCCGTCAGCTCGGGATGGTTCAGGTAGCCCCGCGCCAGCCCTTCGCCACCCAGGAGCAGCTCGCCCGGCGTGCCGGGGGGCGCGGGCTGCCCCCAGCGGTCGACCACGTAGGCGCGGCCGCCGGCGACGGGAATGCCGATCGTGGGCTCGGCGCCGCCGCGCGGAGCCGGCGCCGCGGTCGAGTAGGTCGTGTCCTCCGAGGGGCCGTAGAGGTTCCAGACCCGCTCGACGTGAGGCAGCGCGTAGAGGCGCTCGACGAGCGCGCCGCGCAGCGGCTCGCCGGCCAGGTTGACGGTGCGCACCGACGGCGGCAGGGCGCCGAGGCGGAGCAGCTCGGCGGCGGCCGACGGCACCGTGTTGACGAGCGTCACCCGCCCGGCGGCGGGGCTGCCGGCGAGGTCGAGGGCGTCGCGGCCGAGGACGACGCAGCCGCCGACGGCGAGCGGGGCGAAGAGCTCGAAGACGGAGAGGTCGAAGTTGATCGACGTCGAAGCGAAGACGCCGGCCAGCTCGTCGGGCGAGAAGGCCGCGCGCGCCCACCCGAGCAGCGCCGAGGCGCTGCGGTGCTCGATCGCCACGCCCTTCGGGCGGCCCGTCGAGCCGGAGGTGTAGATCAGGTAGGCGAGGTTGCCGGGCTCGACGCAGACGCCCGGCGGAAGCGCGGCCTCCGCGTCGGGGTCCTCTTGGAACTCGCCGTCGAGGCAGAGCACGTGGACGGCGGTGTCGCCGAGCCGCTCGAGCAGGTCCTGGAGGCGAGGCAGCACGCGCCGCTGGGTGAGGAGCACGAAGCTCCCCTGCCCGGCGCCGGCGTCGTCGATGGTCGACGCCAGCCGCTCGCAAGGGTAGGCGGGGTCGAGGGGCACGTAAGCGCCGCCCGCCTTGAGCACGCCGAGCAGCGCGACCGGGAGGTCGGCCGTGCGCTCCAGCGCGACGCCGACGCGCGACTCAGGTCCGACTCCCAGGCCGCGCAGGCGACGAGCGAGACGGTTCATGCGGCTCTCCAGCGCGGCGTAGGTCAGGGCGGCCGCCGGACCTTCCGCGGGAGCGTGGAGCACGGCGACGGCCTCCGGCGTGCGGGCCGCCTGCGCCTCGAACTGAAGGTGGAGCAGCGCCGGACCCGGCCGCGGCGCGGGCGCCGCGCCTGCGCCGCTCCACTCCACCAGCGTCTCCGCGCGCTCGGCCGGCGTGAGGAGGGGCAGCTCCGAGAGCCGCCTGCCGGGGTCGGCCGTCATCCCCGCGACGAGGACCGCCAGGTGCTGCGCCAGGCGCGCGATCGTGGTCCCGTCGAAGAGGTCGCGGTCGTACTCGATCTCGACGGGCAGGGAGCCGCTCGCCGCGTCGGCGGGGGAGACGGCGAGGGTGAGATCGAACTTGGCGCCGCCCCCATCGGCGGGGAGCAGTGTGACGGCGAGCCCCGGCAGGCGCAGCGCGACGGCCGGCTGCTCCCGCAGCACGAGCATCACCTGGAACAGCGGCGTGTGGGCGAGGTCGCGCGCCGGCTGGAGGTCCTCCACCAGCCGCTCGAACGGGAGGTCCTGGTGCGCGAAGGCGGCGAGCGTCGCCTCCCGCGCGCGGGCGAGCAGGCCTGCGACCGTCGGGTCGCCCGCGAGGTCGCCGCGCAGCACCAGCGTGTTGACGAAGAACCCGATCATCCCCTCCAGCTCCAGCCAGTTGCGGCCGGACACCGGAGTGCCGATGCAGAGGTCCTCCTGCCCGCTCCAGCGGGCCAGGAGGGCCTGGAACGCCGCCAGCAGCGTCATGAACAGCGTCGTCCCTTCGCGGCGGCCGAGCTGCCGCAGTGCCGCCGCGAGCGGTGCCGCCAGCGGGACCGGCTGGCGCCCGCCGGCGTGCCTCCGCGCCGCGGGGCGCGGCCGGTCGCCGGGGAGCTCGAGCACCGGCGCCGCCGCGAGCCGGCGCCGCCAATAGCCGAGCTGCCGCTCGACCTCCTCTCCCGCCAGCCACTGGCGCTGCCAGAGCGCGAAGTCCGCGTACTGGATCGGCAGCTCGGGGAGGGCCGACGGCGCTCCGGCGGCGAAGGCCGCGTAGAGCGCCGCCAGCTCGCGCACCAGGACCTCCATCGACCAGCCGTCGCAGACGATGTGATGGAGGACGAGGACCAGCAGGTGGTCGGCCGGGCCGCGGCGGAGCAGCGCGGCGCGGAGCAGCGGACCGCGCGTCAGGTCGAAGGGGCGCCGCGCCTCCTCGCGCGCCAGCCGCTCCGACTCGGCGGCGCGCCGGCGCGGCTCGAGCGACGCGAGATCGGCCAGCGGCAGCGGCGTCGCGGCGGGAGGATGGAGGAGCTGCGCCGGCTCCTCCCCCGCCGCCGTGAACGTGGTGCGCAGCGCCTCGTGCCGCCGCACCACCTCGGAGAGCGCGCGTCCCAGCGCCCCGGCGTCGAGGGCACCTTCCAGCCGGGCCGCGGCGACGACGTTGTAGAGCGGGCTGCCGGGAAGCAGCCGGTCGAGGAACCAGAGGCGCCGCTGCCCGGAGGAGAGCGGGACCGGCTCCGCGCCGCCAACCCGGCGCGGGATGACGGCCGCCGCGGGCGGCGTCCGCTCCTTCTCCCGGCGCAAGCGCCGGATGAGCAGGTCGAGCTTCTCGGGGGGAAGCTCGGAGAGCCGTGTCGCGGCGGCCGTGCTCACCGACTCATCCCCCCGCCTGTTCCCCGGCGAAGGTGGCGGCGGCCTCGCCGCGGTCCACTTCCGCGACGAGGCGGGACAGCTCGTCGCCGTCGAGGTCGGCCGCCAGGGCGGCGGCGACGGCGAGGGCGAGCCCCTCGACCGTCGGGCGCTTGAAGAACTCGCTCACCGGCAGATCGACCTCCAGCTCGCGACGGATGCGCGACAACAGCCGCGTCACGTGCAGCGAGTGGCCGCCGAGATGGAAGAAGTTGTCGCGCACTCCCAACTCGCCGACGCTCAGCAGCTCGCCGCAGATCCCGGCCAGCAGCCGCTCGACCTCGCTGCGCGGCGCGACGAAGCCCTCCTCCGGGGCGGCGCGGTCGGAAGCCGGCAGCGCCCGCCGGTCCACCTTGCCGTTGGCGGTGAGCGGCAGCTTCTCCAGGCTTACGTACGCCGAGGGCAGCATGTACTCCGGCAGTCGGCCGGCGAGGAACGCGCGCAGCTCCGCTGCCGCCGGCGCCGCGCCGTCCTGCCCCACCACGTAGGCCACCAGCCGCTTCTCCGCCGCTCCCTCCCCCTGCGCCACCACCACCGCCTCGCCCACCCCGGGGCACCGCCCGAGCGCCGCCTCCACCTCTCCCAGCTCGACGCGGTAACCCCGCACCTTCACCTGCCCGTCGCGCCGCCCCACGAACTCCAGGCGGCCGTCGGCGAGCCGCCGCGCCAGGTCCCCCGTCCGGTAGAGCCGCTCGCCGGGGACGAACGGATCGGGGACGAACCGCTCCGCCGTCCGCTCCGGGCGCCCCCAGTACGCCCGCGCCAGCCCGTCGCCGCCGACGAACAGCTCCCCTACGACCCCGACGCCGGCGGGCTCCAGCTCTCCGTCCAGGACCAGCGCGCGCCCGTTGGCGATCGGCCGCCCGATCGGCACCGAGGCGCACTCCCAGGCCGCGCCGTCCAGCCGGCAGCAGCAGCTGAACGTCGTGTTCTCCGTCGGCCCGTAACCGTTGACCAGCCGCACTCCCGGCAACTCCCGCCGCACCCGCTCGACGTCGGCCGGCGCGAGCACGTCGCCGCCGGCCAGGAGCTGGCGCAGCGGCCGCAGCGCCCCGAGATCCTCCTCGACCACCTCGTGGAACAGCCCCGCCGTCAGCCAGAGCGTCGTCACTCCGTGCCGCGCGATCAGCTCTCCGAGCGCCGGCAGCGCCGCCAGCCGCTCCGCCGGCAGCACGAGCTTTCCGCCGTTGAGCAGAGCCCCCCAGATCTCCAGCGTCGAGGCGTCGAACGACGGCGGCGCGAGCTGGACGAAGACCTCCCCTGGTCCGAATGCGGCGTAGTCGCTGCCCCGCACCAGCCGCACCACCGCGCGGTGGGGCACCGCCACCCCCTTCGGCCGTCCCGTCGAGCCGGAGGTGAACATCACATAGGCGAGGCTCTGGGCTCCCACCGCCACCTCCGGCGCGAGCGCGCTCTCCGCCGCGATCCGCTTCGCTTCTCGCTCCAGCACCACCACCCGCGCCGCCGTCTCGGGCAGCGATCCAGCCCACGTCTCGTCGGTCAGCACAACGGGCGCGCCCAGCTCCTCCAGCATCCAGCCCAGCCGCTCGGCCGGCGAGGCGGGGTCGAGCGGCGCGTATACCCCGCCCGCCTTGAGCACCCCCAGCATCGCCACCACCAGCGCCGGCGACCGCTCCAGCGCCAGCGCCACCACGCTCTCCGGCCCCACTCCCAACCGCCGCAGGTGGTGGGCCAGCCGGTTGGCCCGCCGCTCCAGCTCGCCGTAGCCGATCGCCTCCTCTCCCCACGCCAACGCCGGCGCCTCCGGCCGCTCTCGCGCCTGCTCGGCGAAGACCGCCGCGATCGACGCCTCGCGCGGGTACACCGCCGCCGTGTCGTTCCACTCGCGGAGGAGCTGCTGACGCTCGCCGCCGCCGAGGAGCGGCAGGCGCCAGACCGGCGTCTCCGGATCGCCGAGCGCCCCCTCCAGCAAGCTGCGGTACTGCCGGAGGATCCGTTCGGCGGTCGTGCCGTCGAAGAGGTCGGTGGCGTACTCCAGCATCAGCGTCAGGTGCCGCGCCGCCCCCGACCGCTGCTCCGAGTGGGCGATCACCGTCAGGTTGAGGTCGAACTTGGCGGAGCGGTTGTGTGCGCCGAGCAGCGTGAGGCGGAGCCCCGGCAGCTCCAGCGCCTCCATCGGCGTGTCGAGGAAGGCGTACATGACCTGGAAGAGCGGCATGTGGCGGAGCGTGCGCTCCGGCCGCAGCGCATCGACCAGCTTCTCGAACGGCAGGTCCTGGTGCTCGTAGGCCCCGAGGCAGACCTCGCGCGTGCGCCGGAGCAGCTCCCCGAACGCGGGGCCCCCGGAGACGTCGCCGCGCAGCACGAGCGTGTTGATGATCATGCCCAGCAGTCCCTCGAGCTCGGGCCGCCGGCGGTTGGCGACGCCGGTGCCGATGGCGAAGAGCTCCTGGCCGCTCAACCGCGCGAGCAGCGCCGCGAACGCCGCGAGCATGCTCATGAAGAGGGTCGCGGCGCCGCGGCGCCGGCCGAACCGCCGCACCGCCTCCGCCGCCTCGCCGTCGAGCACCGCCTCGCGGAGCGCGCCGCGGAAGCTCTGCACCTCGGCGCGCGGGCGGTCGAAGGGCAACTCCAGCACCGGCGGGAGACCGGCGAGCTGCGACCGCCAATAGGCGAGGAGCGGCGCCAGCGCCTCTTCCTCCAGGCAGCGCCGCTGCCAGGACGCGAAGTCGCCGTACTGGATCGGCAGCTCGGGGAGGGGTGACGGCCGGCCGGCGGCGAAGGCGCGGTAGAGCTGGAGGAACTCCCCCACCAGGACTCCCTGCGTCCAGCCGTCGTGGACCAGGTGGTGCTCGCTCAGGACGAGCACGTGGTCTCCGGCCGCGAGGCGCAGCAGCGCGAGCCGCATGAGCGGACCGCGCTCGAGGTCGAAGGGCCGCTGCCCGAGCGCGAGGATCAGCCGTCGCACGGCGGCGTCGCGCTCGCGCGCCGGCAGCCCGGCGAGGTCCACGACCGGCAGGGAGGCCGGCCGCGGCGGGTGGACCGCCTGCACCGGCACCCCGTCGCGGGCGGGGAAGGTGGTGCGCAGGATCTCGTGGCGGCGGAAGATCTCGGTGAAGGCGCGCGCCACCAAGCGCGGCACGAGCGGCCCCTCGATGCGCAGCGCGCGCGGGATGTTGTAGGCGACGCTGTGCGGCTCGAGCTGGTGGAGGAACCAGATCCGCTCCTGGGCGAAGGAGAGCGGCAGCGGCCGGTCGCGCGGAGCCGGGGCGAGCGGCGGCAGCCCGCTGTCACCGCCGGTGGCGCGCGCGGCCGCGACGGCCGGCGCCAGCCCGGCGACGGTGGGCGCGGCGAAGAAGGCCGGGAGCGGCAGCTCGACGCCGAAGGCGTCGCCGAGCCGGG
>DASUNQ010000285.1:0-6157 GCA_036277075.1 Thermoanaerobaculia bacterium | reverse complement strand
CGACGACGTTGATCCAGGGCCGCGGCGTGCGCCGGCCCTCGCCGAGGACGACGACGTACTCCCGCCCCTCGGCGGCGAAGCCGCCGAGGCCGTTGAAGAAGGCGAGATCGCGGGTGGGTTCGGGGGCGGCCGGGGGCGCTTCGCGCGCGCCGGGACGCGGCGGGCGCGGCGGCGGTTCGACGAGCACCGGGGTGCGGCGCCGGAGCTGCTCGGCGAGCGAGCCGTGGTGCGAGAAGAGCACGGCGCGGGCGGCGGCCTGCAGCAGGGCGCGGTGCTCGCCGGGCATCTGGTCGGCGCGCAGCACGAAGACGCCGCCTTCCGCCGCCGCCGCCTCCAAGCTCCCCTGCGCGGCGCGCACGATGCCTTCGAGGGTCGCCTGCAGCGCCTGCACGTAGGACGACGGCTGCTCGTTGAGGAGCACGAGGTCGGCGGCCAACCCCTGGCTGCGCCAGAAACGGTGGGCCTCCACGAGCTGGCTCGCGATCTCGCGGTCGGCTTCGTCGTCGATGCGCAGCAGGACGAGCGGCAGGTCGCCCGAGATGCCGTAGCCCCAGAGGGCGCGGGCGCCCAGGCGGTTTTCCGCCAGCGCCGCCGCCGGGGCGCGCAGGCCTGGATTGGCGAACACCACGTCGGAGGCGAGGCGCATGTAGAGGTGGACCTCGTCGGAGCCGACGCCGAAGTGGCGCTGCTCCACCTGGGCACGCGTCCAGGCCAGCCGCGCGGCGCGCTCGTAGACGGCGGCCTCGGCGTACTTCTCGGCCAGGCGCACCGCCTCCTCGCGCGTGGCGGCGGCCAGCGTCGCGAAGACCAGACGCGCCCTTCCCTCGGCCGGCACGACGAGCGTCTGGCGCAGGCTGAAGACGGGATCGAGCACCGGGCCGAGGCTGCCCGAGAGAGGGCGGCCCTCGGCGAGCGCCACCGGGTCGCGCACGTCGAAGCCGCGGCCGAGGAAGCGGGCGCGGTCGGTCTCGTGCTGCGGCGGCCCGTCCGTCTCGCCTTCGACCGCGAGGAGGTGCGCCGCCCACAGCGACGCCTCGCCGGCGACCGTTCGGCGCGCCGCGAGCAGGCCCGTCTGCCAGCGCAGCGCTTCGGTGACGACGAAGAGCTTGGAGAAAACGGGGTGCGCTTCGTCGGCCGCCTGCGGGGCGAGGGCGAGCTCGGCATAGGAGGTCACTTCGATGCGGCGGGGCCGCGGGCCGCGGTTGGCGAAGGTGAGGCGCCGCAACTCGACGTCGTCCTCGGCCGAGACGATCACCTCGAGCGTCGTGGTGAGCGCGCCGTCGGTGCGGCGGATCTCCGCCTTCTCGGTGGTGAAGAGGACGCGGTAGGCGTCGGGCTCGGCGGCGGTGGGCTGATAGCCGGCCGACCAGCGCTCGCCGCTGTCGGCGTCGCGCAGGTAGAAGAACGTGCCCCAGTCGTCGCGGGTGGTGTCCTCCCGCCAGCGGGTCACGGCGCGCCCGCGGTGCCGGCTCCAACCGGCGCCGGAGCTGGTGATCAGCACTGAATAGGCGCCGTTGGAGAGCAGGTGCACGCGCGGCGTCGCGAGGTGCGGCGTGTCGAAGACCCGCAGTCCCCCGCCGGCGGCCTCGCGCAGCCGCGCTCCGGGCCTCTCCTCGGGCAGCGGCCGCGTCACCACCACGTCGCGCGGCGTGCGCTCCTGCAGCAGCAGCTCGACCGCGCGCACCAGCGGATGGGCGTGGAAGCGCTTGCGGAAGGCGTCGCCGTGGAGCAGGTTGGCGAGGGCGAGCAGAGTCATCGCTTGATGGTGCGCCATATAGGCCCACACCACGGCGCTGGGCTGCCCCTCGCGCACCCGCCGGCGCGTGAAGTCGAGCGCTTCGTAAAAGCCGTGCCGCCCGCTCGCCCCGAGCGCGGCCAAGCGCTGGAAGTTGGCCGCCGCCGGCCGCGGCGCGAGCATCGTGGCGAGCGCGGTGGCGTAAGGCGCCACCACCAGCTCGTCGGCGGCCGGCCGGCGCAGCGCCAGGCGAGGCACGCCGAAGGGGCCGTACTGGTAGGTGAGCTGGAGGTCGCGCTCGTTGTAGGCGCTCTCCGAGATCCCCCACGGCACGCCGCGCTCGGCGCCGTAGCGGATCTGCTCGGCGACGGCGAGGCTGGCGCTCTGCCCGAGGAGGCTCCGCGGCGGCTCCATCAGCACCAGGCTCGGCATCAGGTACTCGAACATCGAGCCGGACCAGGAGAGCAGCGCCGAGCCGCGGCCCAGCGGGGTGAGGGCACGCCCCAGCCGCAGCCAATGGGTGGGCGGCGCGTCGCCCTTGGCGATCGCCAGGAAGCTCGCCAGCCGGGCCTCGGAGGCCAGCAGGTCGTAGTGGACGGGGTCCCGCTGCTGGTCGCTCAATCGGTAGCCGATCGCCAGCACCTTGCGCACCGGATCGAGGAGGAAGCCGAAGTCCATCTCGCCGGCCAGCGCCTCGGCTCGCTCGGCCAGCACCGTGTAGCGGGCGGACGTCGCGGGCGCGCCGGCCGCGAGGTCCCGCGCGTGGCTTTCGGCGGTGCGCTGGCAGGCCTCGGTCCAGACCAGGGCCTCCGCGGCGGGCCCGGTGGGATGGTCGGCCGCCAGGGCGCTCGCGATGTCGCACAGCGCCGTGGCCCGCCGCCGCAGCGAGTCCAGCGCCGCGGCCGTCTCGGCGGCGTCCGCCGGCGGCCCGGCGGCCAGGGTGGCGGCCAGGCCGGCGAGCGCCCCGCCGAATTCTCCGCGGCCGACCGCGCCCCCGCGCTCGGCCTTCGGCGTGGCGCTCGTCTCCTCTTCGGCGAGCGCCAGCGCGTCGGCCATCGCCTGCCACGCGCCCGCGGGGCGCAGCGGCGCTTCCGCCAGCTCGCGACAGGCCGAGGCGAGAGCGATCAGGTGTCCGGCCAGGTTGCCGCTGTCGACCGTCGAGACGTAGCGCGGCTCGAGCGGGGCGAGCGAGCGGGTGTCGTACCAGTTGAAGAAGTGACCGCGGAAGCGCTCGAGCCGGCCCATCGCCGCGAGGGTGGCCTCGAGCCGCTCGACCGTATCGAGGCGTCCGGCCCAGCCGAAGTCGTGGGCCGCGACCGTGGCGAGCAGGCCGAGCCCGAGGTTGGTGGGGGAGGTGCGGTGGGCGACGACCGGCTGCGGGTCTTCCTGGAAGTTGTCGGGCGGCAGGAAGCCCTCCGTCGCGCTGGCGAAGCGCTCGAAATAGCTCCAGCTCCGGCGGGCGATGCGCCGCAGCCGCGCCTCCTCCGCCGCGGGGAGGGGCTCGGACGCCGGGGAGGCCGCCGGCAGGCTCAGCCATCGGGCGATGGCCGGTGCGGCCAGCCAGGCGGCGACGAACGGCAGGGCCGCGGCGAGCGCCGAGGGCCGCAACGCCGCCACCAGCGCCAGGGCCGCGACGGCGGTCAGTGGCGCGGCGGCCAGGCGGCGGTAGAACGCGGCGGCGTCCAGGGTCGCGCCGGCCCCCGCCTGCGCGGCGGTCACCCATTCGAGGAGCCGGCGGCGGGTGACGGCGATGCGCGCAAGCGTGCGGGCGATCGCGTCGGCGCGCAGCCAGGCGCGGGCCGGCAGCAGGGCGACGGCGAGGAGCGCCTGGATCGCCACCGTCTGCAGCTCGCCGAGCAGCGCGCTGAGGTGCGTCCGCTTGGCGACGCCGCGGCGCGGCGGCAGCAGCCCCACCAGCGCCGGCACCAGGACGGGCAGAGTGAGCAGGGCGACGACGGCCGCGCCCCAGAGCCACGGCGCGGGCAGCAGCAGCCAACCGGCGACCAGCAGCAGCAGGCTGGACGGCGCGGAGAGCGAGCGGCGCAGGTTGTCGATCATTTTCCAGCGCGCCAGCGCGGGCAGCGGATTGGGCTCGCGCGGACCGGCCGCCGTCGGCACCCGCGGCAGCAGCCAGGGCAGCAGCTGCCAGTCGCCACGCACCCAGCGCGACTGCCGTGCGGCGCTCACCAGCAGGTGCGAAGGGAACTCCTCGAACAGCACGACGTCGGTCGCCAGCCCGGCGCGCGCGAAGCTCCCCTCGAAGAGGTCGTGCGAGAGCAGGGCGTTGTCCGGCACGCGGCCGGTGAGGGCGGCCTCGAAGGTGTCGACCTCGTAGATGCCCTTGCCGGTGTAGGAGCCCTCGCCGAAGAGGTCCTGGTAGACGTCCGAGACCGCCGCCACGTAGGGGTCGACGCCGGTCGGCCCCGAGAAGTTGCGGCGGTAGGGAGAGTCCTCGCCGTAAGCCGGCAGCATGGCCGCGATGCGCGGCTGGAGGATCGCGTACCCGGCGGTGACCCGCCGCTCGCGCGGGTCGAGGCGCGCCCGGTTGAGGGGATGAGCCAGGGCGCCCACCAGGTGGCGGACGGCGCCGGGGGGCAGGCGGGTGTCGGCGTCGAGCGTGATCACGTAGCGCACGCCCTGCGGCACGATCGGCGGTCCGCCGGCGAGCCCCACGAAGCTGGTGTCCGTCACGCCCCGCAGCAGGCGGTTGAGCTCGTGCAGCTTGCCGCGCTTGCGCTCCCAGCCCATCCAGCACCCCTCGCCGGGGTTCCACCGGCGCCGGCGATGGAGGAGCAGGAAGCGCTCGCCGCCGTCCTCGCCCGGCCCGTATCGCTCGTTGAGGCGCGCGATGCTCTCGGCCGCGTCGTGGAGCAGCGACTCCTCTTCCGCCGTCCGCTCGACCGCGGCGTCGGCGAAGTCGCTGAGCAGGGCGAAGCTCACGTGCCCCTCGGGGTTGGCGAGGTAGTGCACCTCGAGCTGTGCCACCTGCTCTTCGATCTCCGCGGCGTCGTGGAGGAGGACCGGCACCGCCACCAGGGTGCGCAGCTCGGGGGGCACCCCCGCCTCCAGCGCCAGCTTGGGCAGCAGGCGGGGCGGGAGGAGCGCGGCGAGCAGCCGGTTGACCAGGGCCAGCGCCAGGTCCGACGCCGGCACCAGCGCGAGGACGGCGACCGTGGCGAGCGCCAGAGGGCCGACGCCGGCGGCGAGACCGAGGACGACCAGCGGCGCGAGCAGCAGCGCGGTGAGCAGCGCGGTGCCGCCGAGGTAGCCGGCGAGGCCGGCGCCCCGCAGCGCCCGGATCAGCCAGCCGCGCGCCGGAGGCCGGTAGCGGAGCTCGCGCTCGAAGGCGCGGCGACCCGCCCCGACCAGCTCGTAGCCGACGTGGTCGCGCGGCGCCGGGGCGGGCTGCCCGGCCCCGGCGGCGGCGGCCCGCGCGACCGCCCGCTCCGCCACTTCGATCTCGGGGCGCCGGGCGCCGCGCGCCAGCTCCTCGATGGCGTGGCGGTAGAGGTCGCGCGTCTCGAAGTCCTGGGCGGCGTAGACGCCGGCGGGGTCGTGGCGCAGCAGGTCGTCGGCCAGCGAGGCCTCTTCGACGAAGGGCGGCCAGTCGAAGGCCGAGATCTGCCGCATGCTGTTGATCACGTTCGAGACGCTGACCTGCGTCGCCGCCTGGCGCTGGTGCTCCTGGCGGATCGCCTCCTCGTCGGTGAGGCCGCGCGCCGCCAGCAGCGCGCGCAGCCGGCCGAGGAGCGGCGTCGTCTCCGGGTCCTGCTCGCGCAGGCGCTGGAGGAGCTGCACGGCGAAGGCGATCTCCGGGCCGTCGTCGCTGGTGCCGAGATCCCGCGGCAGCTCGATCGCGGGCGCCGGGCCGTCGCCCAGCGCGCCGTCGGCGACGAGGTCGGCGCGCGCGCGCGCTTCGAGCCGCCGCACCATGCCGGCGGCCAGGCGGCGCAGGTTCTCCACCAGCACCAGGCGCAGGTGGATGGGGAGCGCCCACAGCTCGCCGATGCGCAACGGCGCCGCGCGCTGGTAGCCGCGCACGAAGCGCCGCAGCAGCTCGGGATCGAAGCGGCTGTCGGTGTGGGCGACGAAGGTCCAGGCCAGGGCGTGCACGCGCGGCAGCCCGACCCAAGTCCCCTCGTCGAGCTTCGGCAGCTCGCGGTAGAAGCCCGGCGAGAGGTCCTGCTGGATCTGCCGTACCTGGGCCTCGACGAGGTGGAAGTTGTCGATCAGCCATTCGGCGGCGAGGGTGACCGTGCGCTCCTCGTGCAGCGCCCGCTCGAGCGCCGAGCGCGCCGCACGCAGGGCGGCGCGCTCCCGGCGCAGCGCCCCGAGCAGCGAACGGCCGCGCCGCACGGCGGCGCGGGCGTGGACGGCGCCCAACGCCTCGGCGCGCTGCTCGAGCTGCTCGGCCTCGACGAT
>DASUNQ010000284.1:0-4958 GCA_036277075.1 Thermoanaerobaculia bacterium | reverse complement strand
GGGACCCGTTCGCGCACCGACGAGCTGCTGCCCTTTCAGCGCGGCGGCTTCCTGCTCGCGCTGCGCAGCGGTCTGCCGATCGTGCCCGTCGGGGTGAGCGGCACGCGCGCCATCCAGCCGCGCGGCAGCCTGGTGGTCCGCCCGGGCGAGGCGGTGGTGCGCTACGGCGCGCCGCTCGGGGCGGGAGAGTTCGGCGTTCGGCGCAAGGGGGAGCTGATCGAGGAGGTGCGCCGGCGGGTGGCCGAGCTGGCCGGTCTGCGGTACCCTTCGTGAGATGGCCGACGACCTCGAAGACCGCGTCTGGCAGGCCCTCAAGACCGTGCGCTACCCGGGCATGACGCGGGACATCGTCTCCTTCGGCTTCGTGCAGCGGGTGGAGGCGCGCGGCGGCGAGGTCGAGGTCGACCTCCAGCTCTCGACGCAGAAGCCGGAGGCGGCCGAGCAGGTGCGCGGCCAGGTGGAGCGCGCGGTGCGCGCGGTGCCAGGAGTCGGCGGAGCACGCGTCGGGCTCAACGTCACCCACCACCCGCCGCGCGAGGAGGCGGCGCAACGGGCGATCGCGCAGGACCCGCAGCTCATCCCCCAAGTGCGCTTCGTGGTGGCGGTGGCGAGCGGCAAGGGAGGGGTGGGCAAGTCGACCGTCGCCGCCAACCTCGCGGTCTCGCTCGCCCAGCTCGGCCACCGCGTCGGGCTGCTCGACGCCGACATCCACGGCCCCTCGATGCCGATGATGTTCGGCATCACCGAGCGGCCGTACGTCGAGGGCAACCGCATTCGCCCTTTCGCGAAGCACGGCGTGACGGTGATGTCGCTCGGCTTCATCCTCGACGTCGACACCCCGGTCATCTGGCGCGGTCCGATGGTGATGCGGGCCATCGAGCAGATGCTCGGCGACGTGATCTGGGGCGAGCTCGACTACCTGGTCATCGACCTGCCGCCGGGCACCGGCGACGCGCAGCTCACGATCACGCAGAAGATCCCCCTCTCGGGCGCGGTGATCGTCACCACGCCGCAGGACGTGGCGCTGATCGACGCCCGCAAGGGCCTCGCCATGTTCAAGAAAGTCAACGTGCCGGTGGTGGGGATCGTCGAGAACATGAGCACCTTCGTCTGCCCGCACTGCGGCGAGACGACGGACGTCTTCAAGTCCGGCGGCGGGCGGCGCACGGCCGAGCTCCTCGGCACCGCCTTCCTCGGCACCATCCCGCTCGACCCCAAGATCGTCGAGGGCGGGGACGCCGGCGTGCCGATCGCGGTGGCCGAGCCGCACGGCCCGCACGCCGCCGCCTTCCGCGAGGTCGCCCGCGCCGTGGTGAGCGAGGTGGCGCGGCAGGAGGAGCTGCGGCCGAAGCTGTCGATCGTCTAGCGTGGCCACCGCGCTGATCGCCGACGCCCACCTCGGCGGGCCGGGGGGCCCGGCCGAACCGCTCGTCGCGCAGCTCGACACGCTCGACCCCGCCGGCTGCGACCGGCTCGTCCTGCTCGGCGACCTCTTTCAGGCGTGGGTCGGCTCGCGCAAGTTCGAGACACCCGCCATCGCCGAGGTCGCGGCGGCCCTCCGGCGGCTGCGCGCCCGCGGCGTCCCGGTCCACTACATCGAGGGCAATCGCGACTTCTTCCTCGCCGGCAGCCCTTACGCCGACGCCTTCGACGGCATCGGCTCCGAGGTCGCCTTCACGAGCGGCGGCCGGCGCTACCTGGCCGTCCACGGCGACGGCCTCAACGACCGCGACTGGCAGTACCTCGCCTGGCGCGGCCTCTCCAAGAGCCGCCTCTCCCGGCTCCTCGTCCTGCGCACGCCGCTCCGCTTCGCCCAGCGCCTGGTCCACGACACCGAGCGCAAGCTCTCCCGCACCAACTTCAAGCACAAGGTCCGCCTCCCCGAAGCCGCCGTCCGCGCCTACGCCGAGCGCCGCCTCGCCGAAGGCCACGATGTCCTCCTCCTCGGCCACTTCCACGAGCCCAGAACCTGGCAGGTGAAAGGCGGCGAAGTCCGACTCCTCGACGCCTGGTTCCACAGCCACCAAGTCGAGTGGCTGTAAGCCACTGCGTGCGCCGGTCCCCGCCGGGGCTCCCCGCCGCCGGCCGCCCCCCGCCAGCCCTTCGACTAAACTGCCCAACGCCATGCCGGTGCGGATCACAATGCTGGGAAGCGGCACCTCCACGGGCGTCCCCGTCATCGGCTGCACCTGCTCCGTCTGCACTTCCAAGAACCCTCGCAACCGCCGCTGGCGCACCGGTTTGCGCCTCGAGCTCGAACGCGGCGTCGCCCTGGTCGACACCCCGCCCGACTTCCGCGAGCAGGCCCTCCGCTTCGGCGTCCATCGCGTCGACGCCGTCCTCTTCACCCACGCCCACGCCGACCACGTCTTCGGCCTCGACGACCTGCGCATCTTCAACTTCCGCCAGCGCACCGCCATCCGCTGCTACGCCTCCGCCTCGACCCTCGGCATGCTCCGCCGCTACTTCGCCTACGCCTTCGAGGACGGCCAGGAGGGGGGCGGCAAGCCGGTGCTCGAGCTGGTCGAGGTGCGCGAGCCGTTCGAGGTCCTCGGCCGCCGCATCGTGCCGGTCCCGGTCTGGCACGGCGACCTCGAGGTCTACGGCTACCGCATCGGCGACTTCGCCTACGTCACCGACTGCAGCCGCATCCCCGAGGAGAGCTTCGCGCTCCTCGCCGGCGTGCGGGTGCTGATCCTCGGCGCCCTCCGCTACCGCCCGCACACCACCCATTTCAGCGTCGAGGAGGCGCTCGCGGCGGCGGCGCGGATCGGCGCCGAGCGCACCTACCTGACGCACCTCGCGCACGACGTCGACCACGACGCCCCGGAGGTCCCGCTGCCGCCCGGCGCGGGGTTCGGTTATGACGGCCTCACCCTCGAGGTCGATTGACGCGTACGCCGTGCCGGCCGGGCGCGTGGCGCGCGGCCGCCTGACGGTCCCGCCGTCGAAGAGCCTCACCAATCGCTACCTCAACCTCGCCCTCCTCGCCGGCGCGCCGGCGGCGATCCAGCGGCCGCGGGACGCCGAGGACACGCGCGCCTTCCTCGCCGGGCTCGCGGCGTGCGGATTTCGCGTGGAGAGGGAGGAGGATCCCGGCGAGTGGCGGCTCACGCCGGGAGCGTTGCCGGCCGCCGCGGCGATCGACTGCGGCGCCTCGGGGACCATGCTGCGGTTCCTCACTGCGGCGCTGGCGGCGCTCCCGGGCCATTGGCGCCTCGACGGCACCCCCCGCCTGCGCGAGCGACCGGTCGGGCCGCTCGTCGCGGCGCTGCGGCGGCTCGGCGCGCGCGTCCGCCATCTCGGCGCGGAGGGGTACGCGCCGCTCGCCATCGAGGGGGGATCGTTGGCCGGGGGCGAGGTCGTGCTCGACGCGAGCACCTCCAGTCAGTTCCTCTCCGCGCTGCTCATGGCGGCGCTGCGGGCGCACGGCACGGTGGCCGTGGAGGTCGCTGGGCTCACCTCCGAGCCCTACCTGAGCCTGACGCTGGCCGCGATCCGGCGCTTCGGCGGCCGCGTGGAGGAGGCCGTGTCGCTCGCGGGCCCGGCCTCGCGCAACGCCTTCCTGGTCCACCCCTCGCCGCTGGCCCCCGGGCGCCTCCGCGTCGAAGGGGATTTCTCCGCCGCCTGCTACCCCGCCGCGGCGGCGGCGCTCACCGGCGGCGAGGTCGTCCTCGCCGGCCTCCCGCGCCGGTCGGCGCAAGGGGACCGCGGCTTCTTCGACCTGCTCGAGGGCATGGGCGCGGCGGTCGAGCGGGGCCGCGGCCGCGTCACGGTCCGCGGCGCGCCGGGCGGTGCGCTCGCCGCCGTCGACGCCGACCTCTCGGCGATGCCCGACCAGGTGCCGACGCTCGCGGCGCTCGCCCCCTTCGCCCGCGGCACGACGCGCATCCGCCACGTCGCCCACCTGCGCCTCAAGGAGAGCGACCGGCTGCGGGCGATGGCGAGCCAGCTCGTGGCGGCGGGGGCGGAGGCCGAGGAGACCGCGGACGGGCTCACCGTGGTGGGGAGCTGGGCCGGGAAGGCGAGCGTCGAGCTCCCCTCCGCGGCCGTGGCCGTCGACCCCCACGGCGACCACCGGATCGCCATGAGCATGGCGCTCGTGGGCCTCCGGCGCCCCGGTCTCGCGATCGGCTCTCCCGCCGTCGTCGCCAAGTCCTATCCTGCCTTCTGGCGCGACCTGAATGCGCTGCTCATTGCCGGATCGGGCAAGTAGGTGCTCACCGAGCCTACGGCGGCTCGCAACTTCCTGATTCCACGTTCCTCCGCCTGCTTGACGCCGTTTTCGCAGTGGCGTAAAGAAGGCCCCGCCATCGAAACCGAGCTGTCCCACCCCGCCCTCGGGCCGGCCGGCGGCGCGCCGCCGCTCGCCGACGTCCGGCTGACCGACCGCGAGCGGCTGGCCGTCCTGCTCCAGGGGGCGGCTCTCCTCGCGCACCTCCGGCATGCCGGTTGGACGCTGCGCGACGGCTGGCGCGGCGCCGCCGTAGCGGCGGACGGGCGGCTCGTGGGGACCGCCGCCGGACCCGGCCGCTGGCGGCGTCTGCCCCAGGAGCTGCTGCGCGAGCTCCTCGCGGCGCTCTTCGGCCCGGGCGAGTCGGTCGCCGGCCGGGGCGAGGCGCGGCGGGCCGCCCGCGCCCTGCTCGAGCCCTGGCGCCAGGGTCTCGTGCCGATCCCGCCGGACGCCGCCGTGGCGCAGGTGCTTGCGGCGGCCCCCTTCCTCTGGGAGGAGCCCTTCGCCGCCGCCCGGCGCGCGCTCGCCGGCGCTTTGGGGCACGCGCACGCGCATCGCCGAGCTGTTCGAGCCGCATGCGGCCTCGGTCAAGACCGCGCAGCGCAACTTCGTGTTCCGCTATCGCTCGCCCGAGCACTGGCTCAAGGTCTTCAAGACCTACTACGGCCCGCTGCTCAAGACGTTCTGCGCGCTCGAAGCGCCGCAGCAGGCGGCGCTGCACACC
>DASUNQ010000283.1:0-5106 GCA_036277075.1 Thermoanaerobaculia bacterium | reverse complement strand
CGCGCGGCGACCGGCCGCTGCTGGTCGCGGCCACCGAGAGCGCGGGCGGCGACGACCGCCGTGCGCCGGCGGCGATCGCGCTTTACGAGGGCGGGTCGGTGGCGCGCTTCCGGCTCCCCGGCATCGCGCTCTTCCACGCTCCGGGCCGCGAGGCCTGGCGGCTCCCCGGCGGGCGCCTCGGCGCGGCGCTGCGCGGCGGGCTCCCGGGGGGCGAGGCCGCCGGCTGGCGGATCGTCGCTCTCGATCGCGAGACGTTGCGCCGCGCCGCCGAGCTCGCACCCCACCTCGCCGCCGCCGTCGACCCGCGAGCCGCCACCGCCGGCCCCCGCCTCGGCATCGGAGTCTGGGCCGAGCCCGGCGGCGCCTACCACCTGGTGCGCCGCGTCCGCGACGGCCTCGAAGAGCTCCCCCTGGTCCGCGGCTCCGAGATCCAGCGCTGGCGCGACTGGGAAACCGTCCTGGAACCCTTCGCCGGCTGCGACGAGCTCTCCCTCGTCTCCACCGACTACCCGGGCGCCTTCCGGCTGCGCTTGGCCGGCTGCGGGTAAAAGCCCCCTGCCCTTTTTTTCTCCGCGCGGGGCGGATAGTGCCGCGTGATGTACCGGTCCAGAGGCCCGCGAAGAGGCGCGCCCGCTGCGCGGGTTCCAGATCAGGAGAGTGTGGGGAGGCAGAGTCGGGTCGGCTTCGTTCGCGTACGTTGGTGGTGACTTCACCGCAACGCGCCGCTTCGCAGGCCTCTGGCCCGGCACCTCACGCGGCGACACGGTCCACACCTCTGAAGTGACGTCGCCCCGCCCGAGCCCCTCGCTACGCTTGGGGAAGAGTTTCGCAGGGGCTCCACCGACGGTGCCAGGGCCGGGAGGTCCCCGGAGCGCCGGGCGCTCCGACCGCTCCCCGTGGCAGTCCACCGTGCGAGGCGCCGGAGCCGAGAACGTGTGTGCCGGCAATGTGCCTCTGAACCAGCACGCGAAGCGCGGTCACCAAGGAGCGCCCGGCGCGGAGGGGAGCCTCCCGGCCCCCACACCGGAACGTGAAGCTGCGCGCACGCGCATTTGACAGCGAAGGAGCGA
This sequence comes from Thermoanaerobaculia bacterium, assembly GCA_036277075.1. Taxonomy (GTDB): domain Bacteria; phylum Acidobacteriota; class Thermoanaerobaculia; order Multivoradales; family UBA5704; genus DASUNQ01. Next base: position 4,036 of record DASUNQ010000283.1, on the reverse strand, counting down.
CCCCTTACCCTACGCCGTTGGCCCAAGCCGGAGGTTCGGATGCGGATTTGGCTGGATCAGGTTCGCGACGAACCGTTCGACTGGGAGGAGACGCAGGAGGTCCGGGCCGAGCGGTTGGAGCGGCCCGAGCTGCTGAACCTGGGGCCGGTCTCGTGGCGCGGGCAGATCGTCTTCGTCGATCCCGCCTGGTTGCTGCGCGCCCGGCTCTCCTACGAGCAGACGCTCGCCTGCAACCGCTGCCTCAGACCGTTCACCGAGCCGGCCGCGCCCGACGTCGAGCTGCTGCTCGAGGTGGGCGCCCCGGCGGTGGGCGGCGGCGAGCACGAGCTGCACGGCCAGGACCTGGGCACCGTCTACCTCGAAGACGAAGTCCTCGAGACCGAGCCCATCCTGCTCGAGCAGCTCGAGCTCAACATCCCGATGAAGCCCCTCTGCCGGCCCGACTGCCAGGGGCTCTGCCCGACCTGCGGCGCCGACCTCAACGTCGAGCGCTGCGCCTGCGAGGAGCGGTCGGGAGACCCCCGCTGGGCGGCGCTCGCGGCGCTGCGCGACCGCCTGGGCGGGGACGAGTGAACCGATCGACACGACGAGGCCCGAGACCCCATGCCGAACCCCAAACGACGCCACTCCAAGGCCCGCCGCGACAAGCGCCGGGCGCACGACGCCCTCCCGCGCCCCGCCACGTCCGTCTGCCCCAACTGCGGCGAGGTCAAGCTGCCGCACCGCGCCTGCAGCCACTGCGGCACCTACCGCGGGCGGCAGGTCGTCGAGGTCAAGGAGACCACCTAGGGAGACGCGGGCGAAGCGGCGCCCTCACGTGAAGATCGCGGTGGACGCGATGGGAGGTGACTTCGCGCCGCGCTCGGCGGTGGAGGGGGCGGTCCGCGCCGCCACCGACGACGGCACCCAGGTCATCCTCGTCGGCGACCGCGCGCGCGTCGAGCCCGAGCTGGCGCGCCTGACCCGCAAGCGGCCCGTGCCCGCCGGCGCCGTCGAGCTCGTCCACGCCGAGGAGGTCGTCGGCATGGACGAGCCGGCCATCACCCCGATCCGCAAGAAGCGCCGCTCCTCGATCCGCCTCTGCGCCGAGCTGGTGCGCGACGGGCGCGCCCAGGCCTTCACCACGGCCGGCAACACCGGCGCCGCGATGATCGTGGCCAAGATGATCGTCGGCACGATCCCGGGGGTCAGCCGGCCGGCCCTGGCCGCGGTGATGCCGGGACCCACGGGCCGGGTCGTCCTCCTCGACGTCGGCGCCAACGTCGACAGCAAGCCCGCGCATCTGCGCGAGTTCGCGGTCATGGGGCACTTCTTCGCCCAGGAGGTGATCGGCACCCCGGCGCCGCGGGTGGGCCTGCTCTCGATCGGCGAGGAGGAGAGCAAGGGCACCGACTTGACGCGCGAGGTCTTCAAGGTGCTCAAGACGACCGGCCTCAACTTCATCGGCAACGTCGAGGGGAGCGACGTCTTCAACGGCACCGTCGACGTCGTGGTCTGCGACGGCTTCGTCGGCAACGCCGTGCTCAAGAGCTCCGAGCAGGTGGCGGAGCTGGTGGCCACCATGCTGCGCGAGGAGCTGGGGCGCTCGGCGCGCACCAAGCTGGGCTACCTCCTGGCCAAGCCCGCCTTCGACCGCTTCCGCGCCCGCACCCACTACAGCGGCTTCGGCGCCGCGCCGCTGCTCGGCGTCGCCGGCGGCTGCTTCATCGGCCACGGCCGCTCGAACCCGGTGGCGGTGCACAACGCCATCCGCCGCGCCGTCGAGTTCGCCACTCGCGAGGTGCACAAGAAGATCGCCGAGAAGATGATCGAGCTGCACGCCGAGGAGCGGCGGATGCTCGGCTCCGACGAGGTCGAGGCGGGGTGAGCGCGCCCCGGCGGACGGCCTTCGTCTTTCCCGGGCAGGGGTCGCAGAGGGTGGGGATGGGGCGCGCCTGGGCGGAGGCCTCGGACGCCGCCCGCCGGACCTTCGAAGAGGCCGACGACGCGCTGGGCCAGCCGCTGACCCGCCTCTGCTTCGAGGGCCCGGAGGAGGAGCTGGCGCTCACCGTCAACACCCAGCCGGCGCTCCTCGCGGTCTCCACCGCGATCCACCGCGCGCTCGCCGGCACGCCGCTCGCCGGCGTCGCGCCGGTTGCCGTCGCCGGGCACAGCCTGGGCGAGTACTCGGCGCTCGTCGCCGCGGGAGCGCTGCCCTTCGCCGCCGCCCTCCGCCTCGTGCGCCGGCGCGGCGAGCTGATGCAGGCGGCGGTGCCGGTGGGGGAGGGGGCGATGGCCGCCGTCCTCGGCCTCGACGCCGCCGCGGTCGCGGAGGTGGCGGCGGAGGCGAGCGGCGCGCAGGAGGGGGAGCTCGTCGCGGTGGCGAACTTCAACGCGCCGGCGCAGACCGTGATCGCCGGCCACCGCCCGGCGGTCGACCGCGCCGTCGCCCTCGCCCGCGAGCGCGGCGCGCGCAAGGCGACGCTGCTCGCCGTCTCCGCCCCCTTCCACTCGCCGCTGATGCGCTCGGCGCGGCTGGGCATGGTCGAGCCGCTGCGGCAGGCGCCATTCGCCGATGCGCACGTGCCCATCGTGACGAATGCGGATGCGCGCCCGGTGACCACCGGAGAGGACGCCCGCGAGGCCCTGGCGCGGCAGATCGACGGGCCGGTGCGCTGGGTCGAATCGGTCCAGTGGATGGAGCGCGAGGCGGGGGTCGAGCTCTTTCTGGAGCTGGGACCGGGCAGCGTCCTCGCCGGCCTCATCCGCCGCATCGCCGAGAAGGCGGCCGTCGCCAGCCTCGGGGAGCCGGCGCAGGTGGACAAATTTTTGAGCGAGGCGTGACGATGTTTCGACTCGACGGCAGGACGGCGCTGGTGACCGGCGCCTCGCAAGGGATCGGCGAGGCGGTGGCGCGGCGGCTCGCCGGGCAGGGGGCTCGGGTGGTGCTCGCGGCGCGCAACGAGGAGAAGCTGGGCGCCGTGGCGGCGGCGATCGCGGCCGCCGGCGGGCGCGCCCTGGCCTTCCGCCTCGACGTCTCCGACCCCGCGGCGGTCGGCGAGCGGCTCAAGGCGCTGCCCGAGGAGTTCGCCGCCGTCGACGTCCTGGTCAACAACGCCGGGATCACCGCCGACAACCTCCTCGCTCGCATGGGGCTCGAGGAGTGGGAGCGGGTGCTGCGCACCAACCTGACCGGCGCCTACGCCCTCAGCCGGGAGCTGGTGCGTGGCATGATGCGCCGCCGCTGGGGGCGGATCGTCTCGATCTCCTCGGTGGTGGGCCTGATGGGCAACGCCGGCCAGGCCAACTACGCCGCCGCGAAGGCGGGGCTGATCGGCTTCTCGAAGTCGCTGGCGCGCGAGCTCGGGAGCCGCAACATCACGGTCAACGTCGTCGCCCCGGGCTACGTAGAGACCGCGATGACGGCGGCTCTCGCCGAGGACTCGCGGCGCGAGCTGACGGCGGGGATCGCCCTGAGGCGCCTGGGCGCGCCCGACGACGTGGCGTGGGCCGTCGCCTACCTCGCGAGCGAGGAGGCGGGCTACGTCACCGGGCACGTCCTGAACGTCTCCGGAGGGCTCTACATCTAGCCTCGACTCAAATAGCTGCATGGCGGCTGGTCGATGGCACCGGGTTAGCTAAGGCCAGACGCACCCAATGTCCCGTGCCGCTTACCGCATCCTGCTCGTCGATGACGATGCGGACGACCGGGCCCTATGTAGAATTGTGCTCACGAGCAAACTTGCGCACGTGGACATCGTGGAGGTCGCCGATGCGGTGACCTTCGCTCAGGCCTGCGCCCGCCGCGACTTCGACGTGGTGATCCTCGAGCAGCGCCTGCACTGGTCGGACGGGCTGGCCGTGCTCGGCTCGCTCAAGGAGCTCTGGCCCGAGCTGCCGGTGATCTTCTTCACCCGCCACGGCGACGAGGAGCTGGCGGTCAAGGCGACGCGGCTGGGCGTCGAGCACTACCTCCCCAAGCGCCCGGCGACCTTCCTGCAGCTCCCGCTCGCCGTCGACGCGGCGCTCGACCGGGCGCGGGCGCGGGCGCGCCCCG
>DASUNQ010000282.1:0-8266 GCA_036277075.1 Thermoanaerobaculia bacterium | reverse complement strand
CTCCACGCGGCGTTGCTGGATCAGGCTTGCGCCCATTGTCCAATATTCCCCACTGCTGCCTCCCGTAGGAGTCTGGGCCGTGTCTCAGTCCCAGTGTGGCCGATCACCCTCTCAGGCCGGCTACTGATCGTCGCCTTGGTGGGCCATTACCCCACCAACTAGCTAATCAGCCGCGGGCTCCTCCAGGGACGCTAGCTTGCAAGCAGAGGCCAGCTTTCTTGACGAGACGGAAGTCTCGGCAACGTATGCGGTATTAGCCCGGGTTTCCCCAGGTTATTCCCCATCCCTAGGCAGATTACCCACGTGTTACTCACCCGTTCGCCGCTCTCCAGCGGCCGAAGCCGCTTTCGCGCACGACTTGCATGTGTTAAGCACGCCGCCAGCGTTCATTCTGAGCCAGGATCAAACTCTCCAGTTTAGATCCTACGACGCCGAAGGACCGGCTAAGGACCCCCGACGGCTCGTTTCGTTTTCGGAATCGCCTGCCGATGGCAGGCTTGGAGCTGGTCGTTGACTCTTCCTCTATTTAGTTTTCAAAGAACCGGCGAACTCCGGCCGCCTCCGTGGGAGGCTGCCCGGCGCCGCGCGCGTTGTCACTCAAGGGGCCGGAGCGGCTGCCCCGGCGGGATCGTCCCCGTACTGGGGGCGTCGAGAGCTGAGAACCCTACAACGCCCGGGAGGCCATGTCAATTCCCGGCCGCCGGGTCCGATCGAGGTCCTGCAAAGAGCGTCTCGCGGCTGCGAGAGTCGCGCAGTGTAGGGAAGCGTGCCCCGGGGTGTCAACCCCTCTCGCTCGCCACCCCCCCCGCGCGCAGGAGCCTACAACCCAGGGGTTGGGCGGTCTATTTCAGGCCGCGCCGACTCGCCGAAGACGACCCTCCGCCCCTCGATCCGCCAGCCCCCACCCACGAGCCGCCGCAGGGCTTCGGGGTAGGCCCGGTGCTCCTCGGCGAGGATGCGGGAAGCGAGGGTCTCGACGCTGTCCTCCTCCTCGACCGGCACCGCCCGCTGGACGACGATCGGGCCGCTGTCGACCCCCTCGTCGACGAGGTGGACGGTACAGCCGGAGACTTTCACCCCGTGCTCCAGGGCCTGCCGCTGAGGCTCGCGGCCGGGAAAGGCGGGCAGAAGGCTGGGGTGGATGTTCACGATGCGCTGCGGGAAGGCGCCAAGGAACGCCGGCGACAGGAGGCGCATGTAGCCGGCGAGGCAGACCCACTCGACGGCCGCCTCCTCGAGGGCCGCAAGGAGCCCCGCCTCCTGAGCGGCGGCGCCTCCTTGCTGCAGGGGGACCTCGGCCGCCGGCAGCCCGAGCTCGCGCGCCCGGGCCAGCCCCGCCGCTTCCGGCCGGTCGCTGGCCACCAGGGCAATCTCTGCCGGCAGCTCGCCGCGCTCGATCGCGGCGTGGATCGCCAGGAAGTTGCTGCCGCGGCCGGAGAGGAGGATGCCGAGGCGGGTCGCCATCGCGCTAGGAGCGCCCGGCGAGGAGCCCTTCGAGCGAGCCGGCCCCTTCGAGGTAGACGATGCCGCCGGCGCCCTCCTGGACGATGCCGATCGGGAACCCCTTGGCTCCCGCGTCGCGCAGCCGCCGCAACATCTCCGCGAGCCCCTCGGGTGCGACGAATAGGACCATGCCCACGCCCATGTTGAAGACCCGCAGCATCTCCTCCGCCGCGACGCCGCCGCGCTCCGCGAGGAAGCGGAAGATCTCCGGCACCTCCCAGCTCCCCAGCCGCACCTCGACGCGCGTGCCGGGCGGCAGGACGCGCGGCAGGTTGTCCGTGAGCCCGCCGCCGGTGACGTGGGCGAGCGCGTGGAGGGCGGGATCGCCGAGGAGAGGGCGGATGACCTCCAGATAGGAAAGGTGCGGCGCCAGAAGCTCCTCGCCGACCGTCCGCCGTCGCTCGGCCCAGGGGGCGCGGTCGCGGATGCCGAGGCCGATCGTCTCGAAGATCACCCGCCGCGCCAGCGAGTAGCCGTTCGTGTGCAGGCCCGCCGAAGGAAGCCCGACGAGCACGTCGCGCGGCCGGACGAGGCTGCCGTCGAGGAGCTTCGGCCGGTCCACCAGGCCGACGACGAACCCGACCAGTTCGTAGTCCCCCGGCTGGTAGAAGCAGGGCATCTCGGCCGTCTCGCCGCCGAGCAGCGCGCAGCCGTTCTCCCGGCAGCCGTCCGCCACGCCGCGGACCAGCTCGACCAGCCGCTCCGGCTCGAGCGCGCCCGCGCCGACGTAGTCGAGGAAGAAGAGCGGCAGCGCCCCCTGCACGAGGACGTCGTTGACGCAGTGGTTCACCAGGTCGCGGCCGACCGACGAGTAGTCTCCCGCCAGCCGCGCCACCGCCAGCTTGGTGCCGACGCCGTCGGCCGAGGCGACGAGGACCGGCTCCTCCATCCCCGCGAGGTCGGGGCGAAACAGCCCTCCGAAGCTGCCGATCTCGGAGAGGACGCCGGGGGTGAAGGTGGCGCGCGCGAGCTTCCTGACCTGGGCGAGCCCGCGCTCCTGGGCGTCGATGTCGACGCCCGCCGACCGATAGGCGCTGGGACGGAGTTGCTCGGGCATCGCGGTGCGGACCGCCGCGGATCATAGCCGCCAGCGGACGGACTCCAGGCAGGGCAGCCCGCGGCCGGCGCGCTCGACCCACAGGTAGCGCGCGCCGGCGGGCAGGTCTCCGGCGACGACGACGTCGAACCAGCCGAAGCCGGCCTGCGCCGCGTGGGCGAGGGCCGGGCCGCGCGGGCCGCGGGCGTCGCCGGCGAAGAGCTGAAGGGCCGCGCCGGCAGCGGTCAGGGGCGCCGCGGTCCCCCGCACGCCGAACGACCCGCGCGGCAGCGCGATCCCCACACCGCCGTGGAGCGGCCGGCATCCCTGGAGCGTCGCACCGCCGCGACGCGGCGCCGCGAGGGCGAAGCTCGCGCGGTCGGTGGCGGGCGGCAGGCGCCACACGAGCCGGCCGCGCGCTTCGTCCGGCAGCCAGGCAAAGTCGATCCCCTGTGCGGCCCGCGGCGTCCCCCGGAGCAGCTCCCGGCGGACCGGGGCGACGAGGGTCCGCCGCGGCTCCGGCGGCAGGAGCGGCGGCCCGAGGAGCTGCCGCACGGCGACGAGGTCGAGGCTTACCGCCGCGAGCGCCGGCGGGACCGGCCGCCGCGCCAGTGCCTCGACGACCGCGCCCGGCCCGTGCGAGTAGGCGCGAGTGAGCGCCGGCGTGCCGAGTCCCATCAGGTCGACTGCCGGGCCGTCGTGGACCAGCGCCGGAAGGCCGCCGTCGTTGACCAGCAGCGTTTCGCCGCGCCCGTGCTCGCTCAGCCAGGCGAGAGCCGGGGCGTGGCGATGCCATAGCTCTCGCGCCGCCCGCCGGTGCTCTCCCTGCCAATAGGGCAGATGGAGAAAAAGAGGGACGGGAAGAAGGAGCGCGAGCCAGTGCAGGCTCCCGCCACGCCCGCCGCGGCGAGCGAGCAGGGTCTCGGCGGCGGCCGACAAGCCGGCGACCGCGAGCAGCCAGGCACACGCGAGCCCCGCGTGATGGTGGCGCATCTGCTGCCAGAGGAGTGTGCCCGAGAGCGGAGCGAGCGCTAGGAGGACGAGCCAGGCAAACGCCAGGGGAGCGAACGCGGCGAGCCGCCCGCGGTGGCGCGCCGCGAGCCCCAGCGCCGCCACCGCCGTGGCGGTGGCGAGGAGTCCTACAGGAAAGGGGAGGAGGTCGGGCGTGCTGCCGAGATAGATCGGCAGCAGGAGCTCGCGGGCGGTTGCCGCCGCCTGCCGCAGAAGCGCCCCAGCCGGCAGGAACGGCGCCCCGACCCAGCTCTTCGCGATGGCGCCCGCCGGCTGCCAGTCTCCGGTGAGCGTCGAGAGAACCGCCCCCCAGGCGGCGGCCGGCAGGAGGAGGAGCGGCACCCAGCGCCTCGGCAGCGGTCCGATCCCGAGGAGCGCCGCGGCGGCCGCGGCGAGCGTCAGGGCCAGGTTCTCCGGCCGGGCGAGCGGCAGCAAGGCGATCGCCGCCGCCCCCAGCGCCGCCCTTCGCGGTGCGGTCCGCCAAGCCCGCGCCCAGAGCGCGCAGGCGAGGACGACGAGCGCCGCGTTGCCTGCGCTCTCCATGCCCGCGACCGCCCCGAACCCGACGGCCCCCGACCAGACGAGCACGAGCCCCCCGGCGAGCGGCCACGGCGGGGGCGATCCCGCCTCGCGCAGCAGCAGCGCCCCGGCCCACCCGAGCAACCAGAGCGCTGCCACCCCGACCCACCGCGACCAGGCGGACCACGCCGCGAGGTTGCCCTCGCCGCCCGTCAGGTGCGGCGGCAACAGCGCCATCAGATAGAGAAAGGACGAGGCTCCGGAGGAAGGCTCCCCGTCGCTCCACTCGAGGAACCGCCCGCGCCCCCATTGCTGTGCGTAGCGGACGAAGATGTAGGCGTCGTCGAGGGGCAGCAGCCATCCCGGCGGTTCGGCGCCGCGCCAGACCTCCCCACCCATCCAATCGCCTTCCTCACCCCGCAGCTTCCACCCACCCGCCGGCGCCACCGACCACGCGAAGACCATCGCCGCCGCGAGCAGCGCCGCCCCTTCCAGCGCCACCGCCGCCGAGGCCGCCGCCCTCCCGAGACCGCGCCGTTCACGGTGCTACCATACCCGCCGCTTTTCGCGAGAGCTCACCAACCCGCAGCGAGGTGCCCATGTCGAACGAGCTGCTCTTCGGGCTCTACGTCTTCGTGCTCGCCGGCTTCCTGGGCTACCAGGTGATCTCCAAGGTGCCGCCGCTGCTGCACACGCCGCTGATGTCGGGCACCAACGCCATCTCCGGCATCTCGCTCGTCGGCTCGCTCGTCGCCGCGGGGGCGGACTACAACACGCTGAGCACGGTGCTCGGCTTCGTCGCTGTCACCTGTGCCACGATCAACACCGTCGGCGGCTTCATGATCACCGACCGGATGCTGCGCATGTTCCGCAAGCGCCGGCCGCCGGCCGCGGTCGGACCGAGGTAGGGCCGGCGGCGCGATGGACCCGTCGCTCATCCCGCTCGCCTACCTCGTCGCCTCGGTCTGCTTCGTCCTCACCCTCCAGGCGCTCTCCTCGCCGCGCCACGCGCGGCGCGGCAACCTCCTCGGCGCCTTCGGCATGCTCGTCGCCGTCGTTGGGACGCTCCTCCACACCGAGATCGTCCGCTTCGAGTGGATCGTCGCCGGGCTGATCGTGGGCTCGCTCATCGGCGCTTCCATGGCGATCTGGATTCCGATGACCAAGATGCCGGAGCGGATCGCGCTTTCGCACTCGTTCGGCGGCCTCGCGGCGGCGCTCGTCGGCGTCTCCGAGTACGTTCACCGGGGCGCCGGCGTCGACCGCTTCACGATGGGCGCGCTCTCGCTCGAGGTCTTCCTCGGGTTCCTGACCTTCACCGGCAGCCTCATGGCCTTCGGCAAGCTCCAGGGCCTGGTGACCGGCCGCCCGGTGACCTACCGGGGCCAGAACGCCATCAACGTCGCGCTCTTCGCCGGCGCGCTGGTACTGCTCGGCCTGGTCGTCGCCGAGCCCGGCCGCTCGGCGCTCTTCTACCTGATGGGCGCGCTCGGCTTCGCCGTCGGCATCCTGGCGGTGGTGCCGATCGGCGGCGCCGACATGCCGGTCGTCATCTCGCTCCTCAACTCCTACGCCGGCCTCGCCGCCGCGGCCACCGGCTTCGCGCTCGGCAACTACGTGCTGATCATCGCCGGCGCCCTCGACGGCACCTCCGGCTTCCTGCTCTCGATGAAGATGAGCCAGGCGATGAACCGCTCCTTCGCCAACGTCCTCTTCGGCGCCTTCGGCACCGCGCCCGAGGAGGCGGGCGCCGCGGGCGGCGGCGCGCCGGTGCACGTCAACCTGGCGACGGTCGAAGACGCCGTCGGCGTCCTCGAGGCGGCGCAGTCGCTGATCGTCGTGCCGGGTTACGGCATGGCGGTCTCCCAGGCGCAGCACGCCACCCACGAGCTGGCGCAGGCGCTCGAGGCGCGCGGCGTCCGGGTCCGCTACGCCGTCCATCCGGTCGCCGGGCGGATGCCGGGGCACATGAACGTCCTCCTCGCCGAGGCCAACGTGCCCTACGACCAGATCTACGACCTCGATCAGATCAACGACGAGTTCGCGCGGACCGACGCGGTGCTGGTGGTGGGCGCCAACGACGTCGTCAACCCGGCGGCGCGCGACAACCCGGGGAGCCCGATCTACGGCATGCCGGTCTTCAACGTCGACCAGGCGCAGGCGGTGCTCGTGCTCAAGCGGAGCATGAACCCGGGCTTCTCGGGGATCGAGAACGAGCTCTTCGTCCGCCCCAACACCCTGATGGTCCTGGGCGACGCCAAGCAGACGCTACGCGACCTGGCGGCCGGCTTGAAAGGAACTAGACGGCTGGCGCACGGGTAGGATCGCTCGCGCGCGAATGTCGATCATCCGAAGAGCCCTGCTCGCGGGTCTCCTCCTCGCGGGGCCCGCGCTCGGCCAAGCCGTCCGCAACGGCCCGCTGCCGCCGCCGCTCCCCCTCTTCCCGCCGGACAACTGGTGGAACGTCGACGTCTCGGCGGCGCCCATCGCCGGCAACAGCACCGCGCTCCTCAACGCCTCGATCGCCTCCAACGTCGGCCTCCACCCCGACTTCGGCGGCGACGCTCCCGACTTCCCCGAGATCTACGGCATGCCTTACGTCTCGGTGCCGGGAAGCCAGCCGCTCCTGCCGGTCGCCTTCGTCGAGTTCGGCGACCAGAGCGACGCCGGCGTCCCCGGCCGGCCGGCCGGCTATCCCGTCCCCGAAGAGGCCAAGGCGCAGGCGAAGTGGATCGAAGGGGGACATCCCGGCAACGTCGACCCCGGCGGCGACCGGCACCTGCTGATCGTCGACCGCGACAACCGCCTCCTCTACGAGCTCTACCGGGCGTTTTGGAACGCCGGCCTCGGCCGCTGGGAGGCGAGCTCGGCAGCCGTCTTCTCGCTCGCCGGCAATAACCGCCGCCCCGAGACCTGGACCAGCGCCGACGCCGCCGGCCTCGCCATCCTGCCGGGCCTCGTGCGCTACGACGAGGCCTTCGGCGCCGGACCGATCCGGCACGCCTTCCGGGTCACCGTCCACCCGACGACCGGCTACGTCCACCCCGCCTCGCATGACGCGACGACGGGGGCGAACGCCCTGCCGCTCGGGGCCCGCCTGCGCTTGAAGCCCGGCGTCTTTCCGGCGATCCCGGGCGGCGCCACCGCCGCCGAGGCCGCCGCCATCCAGCGGATCGCGCAGGCGATGAAGACCTACGGCCTGGTCGTCGCCGACAACGGCTCGGACCTCTACGTCCAGGGGACCTACGATCCGCGGTGGAACAACGACGTGCTCAACCCGGCTTTCGCTTCGCTCCGCCGCGACGACTTCGAGGTCGTCCAGCTCGGCTGGCGGCCGACGGCCGGCACCAGCGCGCCCGACCTCGACCTCTTCACGCTGCCCCCCTGCCGTGTCCTCGATACCCGCGACCCGTTCGGCCCCTGGGGCGCGCCAGCGCTCTTCCCCGGCTGGCACCGCGTGGTGCGGATGGCCGGGCGCTGCGGCATCCCGGCGACCGCGAAGGCGGTCTCCGTCAACGTCACGGTCACCGGCGCCGGGGCGGCCGGCCACCTCGTCTTCTTCCCCGGCGACGCGGACGGCGGGAGCGCCAGCACGATCAACTTCACCGCCGGCGTGACGCGCGCCAACAACGCCGTCCTGATGCTCGCCTCCTCGGGCAGCGGCACACTGGCCGTCCACCATGCCTCGGCGGCCGCCGGCCTCGTGCACCTCCTGATCGACGTGAACGGATATTTTCAATGACGGCGGCGAGGGTCTGCCTCTTGCCGCCCACCCGGCCGCTTCCGGGGTAGCTCTCCCGCGAGCAATCGGAGTGTCGTGCGGACGACCTCGGCCAGCGGCCGCGCGTCGGCCACGCCGCGGCCGGCGAGGCCGAAGGCGGTGCCGTGGTCGACCGAGGTGCGCAGGTAGGGGAGCCCCAGCGTCCAGTTCGTGGCCCGGCCGAAGGCCGCGGTCTTGACCGCGACGAGCCCCTGGTCGTGGTAGAGGGCGAGCACCCAGTCGAACTCGCCGCCGCGGGCGCGGGCGAAGAGGGAGTCGGGGCTCTCCGGTCCGTGGACGTCCAGTCCCCTTTCGCGCGCCGCCGCCGCCGCCGGCGCCAGCTCGCGGGCTTCCTCGTCGCCCAGGAGCCCGCCCTCGCCGGCGTGGGGGTTGAGACCGGCGAGCGCGATGCGGCCGCCGGCGTGGCGCGAGAGGCA
>DASUNQ010000281.1:0-13502 GCA_036277075.1 Thermoanaerobaculia bacterium | reverse complement strand
CAGAGCGGGCACTCCCGGGGCGGCGGGAAGATGCCCGCCAGCCGCAGCACCCAGGCCTCGAAGTAGCGCGCCGCGAGGTCGCGGTCCACCCCGGCGAGCAGCGCCTCGAGCGTCGTGTCGAGGAGGCGGAAGAAGGCGTCGCTCGCCTCGTCCTCCTGCGCGAACTCGAGCAGGTGGTCGACGAGGTAGCTGCCGAGGAGGATGCCCTCGAGGTCCTCCTGCAGGCGGTGGGCCGGCCGCACCAGCTCGACCGAAGAGACCCGCGCCAGGTCGCGCCCCTCCCGCTCGAACCAGGTCACCCGCGCCTTGGCGAGCGGCTGGAGCTGGCCGGCGAAGCGGCTGTGCTTGCGCCGCGCGCCCTTGGCCACGCCGCGCTTCTTGCCCTGCTCGCGGGTGAGGAAGGTGACGATGCGGTCGTCGTCGTGGAGGTCGAAGACGTCGAGGACGAGGACCTCGGCGGAGAGGATGCGCACGGCGGCATGGTACTCCCATCCCGCCGTGCGCAGAGGCCGGTGCGGAGGCGCGGCTCAGACGCGCGGCGGCGTCGGCGGCATCGTCTTCGGCTTGGTGAAGACGAACTCCATCCCCTCGGGGGTGCGGTAGTTGTAGCGGGCGTTGAACTCCTCGTCGTTCATGACCAGCAGGAGGACCCCCTCGACGATCCCCACGAGCCCCGCGATGCCGCAGGTGAAGATGGTGGCGATCAGCTCGATCACGCCCGCCGTCGTCGACCCGAGGTAGAAATGATGGACCCCGAGCCCGCCGAGCAGGATCCCGAGGATGCCGGCGATCACCTTCTCCTTGCCACGACCCGCCACTTTCGGTTCCATTGCGCCTCCTCCAAGGAATTGCCCGGCCCGCCGGGCGCGATCCACCCGCGCATCATCTAGGACTGCGGCCGGGGCCGCAAGTCTCTCCTGCGCTGTTGCGCAACGGCGGGGAGGCCGCAAGGGAAGCGGTCGGTCAGGGAAGCGGTCGGTCTCGGCGATCGGCGGCGCCGGTCTCGGCCGGCTCGTCCGCGCTTCCGGCGCACCGGAAGACGCTCCCGCGCAGGGTGCGCGCGAGGATTCGCTTCCCGGGGAGCAGGACCAGCGTATTGCCGCCCATCCGGGCGGCCTTCTGCTTGAGCGTGTCCAGGATGTCCGGCGGAACCCCGGCGACGCCCTCGGGGATCGAGACGCGCGTCATCCCGAGATGCTCGCAGCCGGGCAGCGAGGTCGGAAGGGCGAGATGAGCCTCGCCTTCCCGGTTCCGCTCGATGACCGCGACGTCCTGCCAGTCCGCCGGCCCAGGTGAGCTGGCACAGGCCGCGGCGGCGAGGATGACTGCCGGAAAGGTGCGCTTCATCACAGCAGGAATCCTAGCGCCGGCGCGTGCTGCATGGCGGCGACGCCCTGATCGCTCTAGCTCTCGCCGCCGCTCAGGTCCACGTCCCGGTCGAGCGCTGCCAGCACCCCGCGGTCCTCCCGCCACCCGGGCTCCAGCCGCACGTGGAGGTCGAGGAAGACGCGCTTCTCGAGGAACTCCTCGAGATCGAGCCGCGCCGCGGTGCCGATCTCCTTGATCGCGCTGCCGCCCTTCCCCACCAGGATCTTCTTCTGCCCCGGCCGGTCGACGAGGATCGAGGCGAAGATCCTGACCAGGCCGGGCTCGCCCTCCTCCTCCTCCCAGCGCTCGATCTGCACCGCGGTGGCGAAGGGGAGCTCCTCGCGGGTGCGTTCGAGGACCTTCTCGCGGATCCGCTCGGCGGCGAGGAAGCGCTCGGGGTGGATGGTCAGGAGCTCGGGGTCGTAGAGCGGGGCGCCTTCGGGGAGGAGGCCCCACAGCACGTCGAGCAAGCGGTCGCAGCCGTCGCCGGTCAGGGCCGAGATCGGCACCAGCTCCGCGAACAGCCCGGTCTGGGCGTAGCGGTCGAGCAGCGGCAGCAGCGCCGGCTTGCGCACGCGGTCGATCTTGTTGAGCGCCAGGACCTTGGGGCCCTCCGCCTTCCCCACCGTCTCGAGCAGGTAGGCGTCGCCGGAGCCGAAGCGCTCGGCAACGTCGATCAGGAGGCAGATCACGTCGGCGTCGGTGAGCGCCGCCATCGCATGCCGCACCATCTGGCGGTTCAGGCGGTGGAGCGGCTTGTGGATGCCGGGGGTGTCGTGGAAGACCATCTGCCCGCGCGGCTCGCTCAGGATCCCCACCAGGCGGTGGCGCGTCGTCTGCGGCTTGTCGGAGACGATCGCCACCTTCTCGGCGAGGAGGTGGTTCATCAGCGTCGACTTGCCGGCGTTGGGGCGCCCGACGAGGGCCACGGTCCCCGCCTTCATGCCCTCTCCTCGCCCTCCTCGCCGGCCGCGATCCGCTCCACCCGCACCGACTGGATGCGGCGGGCCGCCACCTCCTCGACGGTGAAGCGCAGCCCCAGGCACTCGACCGCGTCCCCCGGCTCCGGCACCCGCCCCAGCTCGCTGTAGATCAGCCCCCCCACCGTCTCGACCGTCTGCTCGTCGAAGTCGACCGCGAAGAGGTCCTCGAGCAGCTCGAGGTGCGCCCGGCCGTCGAGACGGTAGGCGCCGTCGCCGAGCGGCACCAGCTCGGCGACCACCGCCTCGTGCTCGTCGACGATCTCGCCGACGATCTCCTCGAGCAGGTCCTCGATCGTCACCATGCCGGCGGTCCCGCCGTACTCGTCGACGACGATCGCCATCTGCTGGAAGCGCGCCTGGAGCTCCTTCAGGAGCTCGCCCAGGGGCTTGGTCTCGGGGATGAAGAAGGGCGGCTTGAGCAGCTCCGCGACCGTCGGGGGCTCGGGGGTGCGCAGGGCGCGCAGCACGTCGCGGATGTGGAGGATGCCGACGATGCGGTCGATCGACTCCTCGAAGATCGGCAGCCGCGAGTGGCCCGAGTCGATGAAGCGGTCGGCGAGAGCGTCGAGCGTGGCGTCGGCCGGCGCCACCACCATGTCGACGCGCGGCGTCATGACGCTGCGCACCTGGGTGTCGCCGAAGCCGACGATGCTCCAGACCATGTCGCCCTCCTCGGGCTCCAGGATCCCCTCGCGCGTGCCGACGTCGATGTAGGCCTCGATCTCCTCGTCGGTGGCCTCCTCCTCCTCCTCGTCCTCCCCTTCCCGCCGCTCGCGGACGCCGGGCAGCAGCGGCGCGAGCAGGACGATCGGCGGCGCCAGCAGGACCCGGAGGACGCGGTAGACGCGGGTGAGGCGGCTGAGGGCGCCTTCCGGGTCGGGCCCGGCGAACATCCGGTTGGTGGCCTCGCTGACCACGACCACGAGCGCGGTGCCGGCGGCGGCCCACAGGGTCGGCCGCGGCACGCCGAGCCCCGCCAGCAGGCGCCCGAGGAACAGCAGGAAGGCGAGCGGCGCGAGACGCGCGGCGAGGGAGAGGAGGACGCGGAAGGCGGCGAAGCGCGGCGGGTCGTCGTAGAGCTTGCGCAGCGCGCCGCCGGCCCCCTTGACCCAGTGGCGCAGGCGGATCGGGCCGCTGCGCTCGAGCAGCGCCGAGACGACGGCCAGGAGCACCGCCAGCGGCGCCAGCAGCAGGACGCCCCAGGCCAGCGGCGAGAGCGGCGCCTCAGGCATCGGCCAGCCAGGCGCGGCGCAGGCGCCGCTCGCGGCGCGCCATCGCGCCGCCGTCGGTCTCGTGGTCGTGGCCGAGGCAGTGGAGGACGCCGTGGAGCAGAAGGAGCTTGAGCTCGCGCTCGACCGGGTGGCCGGCGGCCGCCGCCTGCCGGCGCGCGGTGGGGACCGAGACCAGGACGTCGCCCAGGTGCCACCCTTCCGGCCCGCCCTCACCGGGGAAGGAGAGGACGTCCGTCGGGCGGTCCTTGCCGCGGTAGGCGCGGTTGACCCGGCGCAGCGCGCGGTCGCCGGCGAAGCGGACGCCGAAGCTCGCCGCCCGCGGCGCCAGCGACGCCACCAGCTCCTCGAGCCAGGGGCGGAGACGCCGCGCCGCCGCCTCGGGGTAGCCGTTGGGGTTGTGGATCGCCACCTCGCGCCGCGCCGCGGAGGTGGCGCCGCGTCGGCCGCTCAAGAGGCGCGCACGGCCTCGACCGCCCGCCGCGGCACCCGCGCGTTGAAGTCGAACCCGGGGTAGTCGATGCGCTGGTGCAGGATCGTGGAGAGGACCCGCTCGAAGGCCTCGGCGGCGCGGGCGAGGTCGGAGAGGGTGAGCTCGGTCTCGTCGAGCTGGCCGTCGTGCAGGCAGTCGTCGAGAAGGGTGCGGATCAGGGCGCGGATCTTGGCCGTCGTCGGCTCGGCGAGGGTGCGGCTCGCCGCCTCGACGGCGTCGGCGAGCATCAGCACCCCCATCTCGCGCCCCTGCGGCTTGGGCCCGGGGTAGCGGTAGCTCTCCTCGCTCACCTCGCCGCCGGGGCCGGCGACCTCGAGCGCGCGGCTGTGGAAGTACTTGATGAGGCGGGTGCCGTGGTGCTGCTCGACGGCGTCGACGAGGCGCTGCGGCAGCTTGTGGCGGCGCGCCAGCTCCACCCCCTCCTTGACGTGGTTGACCAGGATCAGCGCGCTCATCGACGGCGCCAGCTTGTCGTGCCGGTTGTGCCCCGGGCGCTGGTTCTCGATGAAGTACTCCGGGCGGTGGACCTTGCCGACGTCGTGGTAGAGGGCGCCGGCGTAGGCCAGCACGGTGTCGGCGCCGATCGCCTCGCACCCCTCCTTGGCCAGGTTGGCCACCATCAGCGAGTGCTGGAAAGTGCCCGGCGCCTCGAAGGCGAGCCGGCGCAGCAGCGGCAGGTTGGTGTTCGACAGCTCGACGAGCTTGATGTCGGTGGTGATGCCGAGCGCGCCTTCGAGCGCCGGCAGGGCGAAGCTCGCGACCGCCGCCACCAGGAGCCCGCCGCCGAGGCCCATCAGCAGATCGAAGCCGGCCTGGAGGAGCCCGCGCTGGGCGCCTCCCGAAAGCGAGATCAGGATGAGCACCATGACGGCGTTGGCGAGGCCGACGAGCAGCCCCACCCGCAGCAGCACGGTGCGGTGCTTGAACTGGTGCCGCTCGACGGCGTAGAGGGCGGCGAGCGAGCCGCCGAGCGCATAGAGGACCAGCCAGGGCTCGGCCTCGGCCATGCGGCCGACGAGGACGGCGTAGACCACGGCGAGGAGCAGCGCCGCCTGGCGCCCGAAGAGCAGGGCGGCCACCAGCGCGGTGGCGGCGAAGGGGCCGGTGTAGGCGTAGCTGCGCAGCGAGTCGAGCGGCGGGGTGTCGAAGGAGCGGGCGAGCCCCCCCGCCAGCACCAGGTGGAGCTTGGTGCCGAGCAGCGCCAGGAGGAGCAGCAGGAGCGCCTCGCCGAAGAGCCGGCGCCGGCCGTGGTGCGGCAGCCGCTCGTGGCGCAGCCCCAGCCAGACCGCGCCGGCGGCGAGCGCGAGCAGCAGCACGGTGCCGAAGAGAGGCGGCAGCCGCTGGCTCACCCGCCGGTCGCCGACGAGCTGCGCGATGGCGCGCTCCTGCGCCGGCGTCACCTGGTCGCCGGCGCGCGCCACGACCTGCCCCTTGCGCACCTGGTTGAAGACCGGGGCCACCGCCGCCACCGCGGCCCCGCGCCGGGCCAGGGTCTCGCTGCGGTTGAGATCGAGGTTGGGGGGCAGGTTGGCGAGCGACAGCTCGACGATCAGCCGCCGCTCCCGCCGGGTGAGGTCGGGCCAGTCGCGCACCTCCTCCTCGAGGAAGGCGCGGGCCTCGTCGGGGTAGTCGAGGTGGTCGAAGAGGTTGAAGTGCTCCTGCTCGCCGCCGGTCTCGAGGTTGCGCAGGGTGACGCCGTGGAGGCGGTTCTCGAGCAGCAGCGCCTTGTTGGTGACGATGCCGCGGCGCAGCGCGTGGGTGAAGAGGGCGGTGAGCCGCTCCTCGAGCGGCCGCCGGAAGCCCTTGGCGGCGAGGAGCGCGAGCTGCTCGTCGGCCATGTGCAGCCCCTCGGCGCCCGCCGGTCCCTCCGGCCGCAGCCCGCGCCCGAGCTCGGCCAGCACCGAGGCGCGCGCCGCCTCTTCAGGACCGGCCTGCTCCAGCAGGCGCCGGCCGCGCGCGAAGAGCGTCTCGACCTGCCGCACGCGCTCGCGCGCCACCGCCAAGTGGAGGTCGTAGACCGGCCGCACCTCCTGGCGCTCGCGCGCCTGCTTCTCGCGCGTCGTCGCCTCGTCGATCAGCAGCAGGTCGCGGTGGGCGACGTAGTCGCGCGGCGCGACGGCCCCGGCCGGCACCGTCGGCGCGGTGAAGAACCCCGGCGGCAGCAGGGCCCAGCCGCCGGCGAGGAGGAAGAGGACCGTCCAGAGGGCCGGCGCCTCGAGCGCCTGCTGCCAGGCCTCGGCGGCGGCGTCGAGGGCGCGGCGGAGCCGCGGGGGCTGGGCGGCGAGATGGACCGCGCTCGCGGAGTCGAGGGGGGCGAGGCGCGGTCTGGGCTTGGCCATGGCTGGGAGCCGGCGCCCCTCAGGCGACCGGCGCGCGCTCGACGGTGCGCTCCGCGTCGCGCTCCTCGCGGCGGCGCTCGAAGGCGTCGTACGCGGTGACGATCTTCTGCACCAGGGCGTGGCGCACCACGTCGCGCTGGTCGAAGTAGAAGAACTTGATCCCCTCGACGTCGGAGAGCACCTCCCGCGCCTCGCGCAGACCCGACATCCGCCCCTGCGGCAGGTCGATCTGGGTGATGTCGCCGTTGACCACCGCCTTGGAGTTGAAGCCGATGCGGGTGAGGAACATCTTCATCTGCTCGGTCGTCGTGTTCTGCGCCTCGTCGAGGATGACGAAGCTGTCGTTGAGCGTGCGCCCGCGCATGAAGGCGATGGGGGCGATCTCGATGATCCCGCGCTCGAGCATCTTGCCCACCTTCTCGTAGCCGATGATGTCGTAGAGCGCGTCGTGGAGCGGGCGGAGGTAGGGGTTGACCTTCTCCTCGAGGTCGCCGGGGAGGAAGCCCAGCTTCTCGCCGGCCTCGACCGCGGGGCGCGCCAGGATGATCCGCCGCACCCGCTTCTCGAGCAGCGCCGCCGCGGCCATCGCCACCGCGAGGAAGGTCTTGCCGGTGCCCGCGGGGCCGATCGAGATGACGATGTCGTGGTCGATCATCGCCTGCAGGTAGAGCTGCTGCTTCAAGTTGCGCGGCGAGATCAGGCGCCGCACCGAGGCCAGCATCCCCTCGGGCTGGAAGAACTCGCCGAGCGAGCTCTCGGGGGACTCGGCGGCGACGCGGATCGCCGTCTGCACCTCGCCGGGCTTGAACTGGTAGCCGCGCTCGATCAAGGTGGAGAGGGCCTGGAGGAGCCGCTCGACGGCGGCCACCTTCTCGGGGTCGCCGCTCAGCTGGACTTCGTTGCCGCGGGCCGAGACCTCGACGCCGAACGTGCGCTCGATCCGCCGCAGGTTCTCGTCCTGCGTGCCGAAGAGGGAGTGCAGCCCCTCCTCGGCGACGGTGACTTGGCTCATCGTGGGTCGGGTCGTCTCCGCTCCGCGGCCGCCGGGCATTTAGTGTAGCAGCATCCCTGCAAGGCCCCGGCCAGCGCAGGGGGCTCCATCGGTTCCTGCAGAAGCCGCCGGTAGAGGGTCCGGTCCGCGGAGTCCTTGAGGTCCACCCAGAACCCCGCCTGCGCGGCGCGCGGTCCCTCCACCGGATCGGATCGCGGCACCTTCATCGTCACACTCTGCTGCGCGACGAGCTCGAGGCGGTCCCCCTCGTAAGCGATCGTCAGCAGCACCGCCCGCGGCCGGGCCGACATCGGCGGTACCGTCTTGTCGTCGTCGTGCGCCGTCTCTTATTCCGAACCTAGAGGCTGTGATTGCCGCTCTTCGAGCAGCCGTTCGATCTCGCCAATGAGCATAGGCAGGTTGGGCCGGGTGAAGCTCATACCGGGCGCAGGAACGCGGTTGTGCTTCATCTCGGGTGGGACATGCTTGTGGTGGGGATGCGTGCTCTGCAGGGCGGGTTCGTTGGGGTGCGGCTGCGGGTCGTACCAGTAGAGCTTCTCGTCTTGGCGCCCAAGCTTCGTAGGCGTAGCCGGCGATGACGACCGGAAGACGGTCGAAGACCAGTCGCTCGCGGACGAGGAGCCGGAAACCGCGATCGAAATGTAGCTCGCCCTCCACCCGCGCGAGGGAGCTGCGCGCCGGATCAAGGTGACCGTGGAGCGAAGTAGGGACGAGAACTGCTCGGTGAGGGTGTAGAGGAAGAGCTCGTAGTCTTCGACCGTGCGCAGCGCGTCGGTCACGCGACGACGCGGACGAGGCGCGCGAGGCTTGATCGCCCCCCCTGGAGGAGCTGGATCTCGTTGCGGTACTCGGCCTGCCGGGTGAGCCAGGTCTGGTAGACGCTCGCCCATTCGGCGAAGTCGGGGACCCAGGCTTCGTCCTCCGGCTCCTCGCCCGCCGCGTAGGCGGCGTAGAACGTCTCGGAGCGCAGACCGTACTTGCGCTCGAGCTCGAGCAGCTCCTCTTCCAGGGCGTGGATGTCGGCAAGGATTGCTTGCGGCGTCATGGGGGGTTCCTCGACGAGCGAGTATAAACGTGGGCCGCGAGGAGCCCGCGCGTCGCCCAAGAGGGGAAGCCGGCGGTCCGCGAGGGAAATCACGCCCCCGCGTGGGGCGGAAGCCGCCCCGGAAGGGGGGAAGCGGCTCGCCGCGCGGGAGAAGCGGCTCGGCACGAGGGAGAGGCGTTTCCCCTGGCGCCTCAGGCCGTCAACCGTGCGGGGAAAGTCTCTCCCCGGAAGGGAGAGGCGTTCCCCCTCTTGGGAGCGACGCTCTCTCGAAGGGGGGACCCGGCTCCCCTTTCGGGCAGGCCGCTTCTCCCGC
The DNA here is from genome assembly GCA_036277075.1 of Thermoanaerobaculia bacterium. Classification (GTDB taxonomy): domain Bacteria; phylum Acidobacteriota; class Thermoanaerobaculia; order Multivoradales; family UBA5704; genus DASUNQ01. The sequence continues at coordinate 4,720 of DASUNQ010000281.1, read as the reverse complement.
AGGGCGGCGCGCTGGCCCCCGAGGTCCCACAGCCGCAGTCATGTCAGGTCACAGCCCTCCGAGCACCTGCCACCCGCTGCTCGTGCATGCAGTCGGCGGAACCCGCTTCCGCCCTTCGCTCCCACGCGTCACTCAAACGGCGGCACCCGCCCCGCGCCGCTTCCCGGTTGACCGCGCGTCGATTACGAATGTAGTCTGCTCGTGTGCGGGTGGTCGTGGCGGATGCGAGCTCGCTCATCCTGCTGGCGAAGTGCTCGCTGCTGCGCGTCTATAGCCAGCGGGTGGCCCTTTTCGTGCCGCCCAGCGTGCTCCGCGAGGCTGCGGCACCGGAGTTGTGGGAGACCCATCCGGATTCAGAGGAGATCGCGCGGTGCGCCGAGGAAGGCCTCATCCGCGGCGAGGCGGTGAGCTCGCGTCTGGAGCTGCCGCTGGCGCTCGGCGCCGGCGAGGCCGACGCGATCCGGTTGTTCCTGGCCCGGCGAGCGGATCTGCTCCTTTCCGACGACGGCCGAGCCCTACGCACCTGCCGTATCCTCGGAATCCCCTTCACCACCACCCCGCGGGTCGTCGTCGACCTACGAGCCGGCGCGGTGATCGGGACAGGTCGGGCGCGCCGCGCGCTCGAGAAGATGGCGGTTGCGGGACGCTACTCGCGCGAGGTCATCGCCGCGGCGCTGGCGGCGCTGCAGGAGATCCAGCATGGCGAAACCGACGACGATCCGACTTCCTGACGAGCTGCTCGCCGAGCTCGACCGGAGGGCGCAGAGCCACCAGAAGGACCGCGCCGTGTTCCTGCGCGAGCTGCTCCGCGACGCCCTCGCCCGCGACCTCGAAGAGGAGGTCGTCGCCGCCTACCGCGAAGGCCGTCTCTCGCTCTCCGAAGCGGCCCGCCGCCTCGAGCTCGATCCCTGGTCGTGGTTCGACCTGCTGAGGCGGCGGAAGGAGACGCTCAGCGTCGAGCTCGAGGACTGGATCGACTCGCGGTCGGCGCTCTGAGGGCCGGCGCGCGGCCGGTCACTTCTGCCCGTACTCGTAGAAGCCGCGCCCGCTCTTGCGGCCGAGGCGGCCGGCGAGGACCATCTGCTTGAGCAGCGGGGGCGGGGCGAAGCGCTTCTCGCGGTACTCCTCGAACATGATGTTGGCGATGTAGTACGTGGTGTCGAGGCCGACGAAGTCGAGGAGGGCGAAGGGGCCCATCGGGTAGCCGCAGCCGAGCTGCATCGCCTTGTCGATGTCCTCGACCGAGCCCACCCCCTCCTCGTGGGCGCGGATGGCGTCCAGGATGTAGGGCACGAGCAGGCGGTTGACGATGAAGCCGGAGTTGTCGCGCGCCGCGACCGGCTCCTTGCCCACCGCCTTGGCGAAGGCGAAGGCCGCCTGGAAGGTCTCCTCCGAGGTGGCGAGGGTGCGCACCACCTCGACGAGCTTCATCACCGGCACCGGGTTGAAGAAGTGGAGCCCGACGAAGCGGTCCGGGCGCTTGGTGGCCATGGCGAGCTGGGTGATGGTGAGCGAGGAGGTGTTGCTGGCGAAGATCGCCTCCGGCTTGACCGCCTGGTCGAGAGCGGTGAAGGTCCGCCGCTTCTCGTCGGGGTTCTCGACGATCGCCTCGACGACCAGGTCGCAGTCCTCGAAGGCATCGAGGTCGATGGCGCCGGAGAGGCGCGCCACCGCCTCGTCGCGCCGGGCGGCCTCGAGCTTGCCCTTCTCCACCGCCTTGCCGAGCGAGCCGCGGACCCGCTCCAGCCCCTTCTCCAGCAGCTCCTCGTCGACCTCCCGCACCACGGTCGGGAAGCCCGCCCGCGCGCTGACCTCGGCGATCCCGGCGCCCATCAGCCCGGCGCCCAGGACGCCCACCTTCTGGATCTTCATGGAAACCCTCCTTGCGATTTCAGGTTGAGCCCGCCAACTCCGCGATCACCCGCTCCCCCTCCCCCTCGCCGCGCGCCAGCCGCAGCCGGCGCGCCCCCGGCACCGGCCAGGGCAGCCGCTCCGGCCATTCGACGACCTTGACCCCGGGGCCGGCGAGCAGCTCCTCGAGCCCCAGCGCCGCCGCCTCGGCCGGCTCCAGCCGGTAGAGATCGACGTGCACGAGCCGCGCCCCGCCGCGGCCGGCGTGCTCGCGGACCAGCGTGAAGGTCGGCGAGGCGACCTCGCGCGCGTCGATCCCCAGCCCGCGCGCGACGCCCTGCGCCAGCACCGTCTTGCCGCTCCCCAGCTCGCCTTCGAGGAGGAGGGCGCCGTCCGGGGCCAGCTCGGCGGCGAGCGCCTCGCCGACCTGCCGCGTCTCCTCCTCCGCCCGGGTGCGCCAGCCCCTCACGGCGCGCCGGCCGCGGCCAGCCGCCGGAACGCCGCGGGGAGCGCCTCGGCCAGGTCGCCGGCACTGAGCCCGCGCGTCCCCTGCCGCTCGGCGGCGAGGTCTCCGGCCAGGCCGTGGACGTAGGCGCCGGCGAGCGCCGCGTCGAGCGGCTCGAGCCCCTGCGCGAGGAGGGCGGCGAGGAGCCCGGTGAGGACGTCCCCGGTGCCGCCCGTCGCCATGCCGGGGTTGCCGGTCGGGATCACCCAGACGGCGCCCTCCGGCGTCGCGACCAACGTCCGCCGGCCCTTCAACAGGACCACGGCGCCGGTCTCGCGCGCCGCGCGCTCGGCCGCCCCGAGCCGGTCGGCCTCGACCTCGGCGGTCGGGATCCCGAGGAGGCGCCCCATCTCGCCGGGGTGCGGGGTGAGGATCGTCGCGACCATCCGCGCCGCGAGCTCCGGCAGGTGGCCGGCGAAGGCGTTGAGGCCGTCGGCGTCCACCACGAGCGGCACCGGCGACTCGCGCGCGATCCGGCGGACCGCCGCGGCGGTCTCGGGCTGGGTGCCGAGCCCCGGCCCGAGGGCGAGCGCGCCCTTCCCCGCCAGCGCGGCGCGCACCCGCTCGACCGCCCCCTCGGCGAGCGACCCGTCGGGACGCGCGGGCAGCGCCAGGGTCATCGACTCGAGCGAGGCCAGGTCCACGGCGGCGAGGAGCGGCTCCGGCACGGCGACGGTCACCAGCCCCGCGCCGCCGCGCACCGCGCCGCGCGCCGCGAGCAGCGCCGCCCCCGCCTTCCCCGCCGAGCCGGCGATCAGGAGCGCGTGCCCGCAGTCCCCCTTGTGCGCGCCGGGCGGGCGGGGCGGCAGCAAGGCCGCCGCCTCGTCCTCGACGAGCAGGTGGAGCGCGCCCGGCGCCCCTTCGACGACCCAGGAGGGGATGCCGAGGTCGGCGACGACCAGCTCGCCGACCGAGTCCGCCGCCGGCGGCAGCACGTGCGCCACCTTGGGGGCGGCGAAGGTCACGGTCAGGTCGGCGCGCAGGTGCGGCTCCCAGACCTCGGCGCGGCTGCCGGAGAGGCCGCTCGGCAGGTCGACCGCCACGCGCGGCCGCGGCAGCTCGTTCAAGGCGGCGACGAGCGCCGCCGGCTGCCCCGCGAGCGGGCGCGCGAGGCCGGTGCCGAAGAGGGCGTCGACGACGAGGTCGGCGTCCCGCGCCGCGGCGAGGGCGGGGCCGAGGTCGGCGTCCGGCGGCAGCTCGGCGAGGGGCAGCTCGAGGGCGCGGCAGATGCCGAGCTGCACCGCGGCGTCGCCGCCGAGGGCCCTCCCGCCAGCCGCCAGCACCGTCTCGACGCGGTAGCCGCGGACCGCCAGGTGGCGCGCCACCGCGAGGCCGTCGCCGCCGTTGTTGCCCGGGCCGCAGAAGACGGCGGCCGAGGCGGCGCGCGGGAAGACCTCGCCGATCGCCTCGACGACCCCGAGCGCGGCGTTCTCCATCAGCACCAGGCCGGGCACGCCCAGCTCGTCGATCGCCGCGCGGTCGACCGCGCGCATCCCCTCGGCGGTCAGGACCCGCACGGCTAGGCGCCCCTCCCAAGCAGATGTCCCCCTCTCCCATGTGGGAGAGGGGCCAGGGGTGAGGGAGATGGGATCAATGCCGTAAAGATGGACGACACACCGACGAGCCCGTGAAGTTCTAAGACCGCAGCGGCCGAAAGGGCGCCTTTTTTAACAAAAGCTCGCGGGTGCGCGGGCAGCCGAGATCGCCGGCGGCCATCGCCGCAGCCAGGCGGCGGAGGTCCTCGGGGGTGTCCACGTCGGCGGCGCGTGGCAAGAGCTCGACGGCCAGCCCCAGCTCGCGGCAGCGCTCGAGGGTGGCGGCGAGGACGCCTCCGGTGGACCAGGGGACCGCGGCGAAGAGGCGCGGGTGGAGGGCCTCGGCGCGCAGCGCGATCAGGTAGTACCCGCCGTCCTCGGCCGGGCCGAGAACCACCTCGGCGCCGGCCTCCAGCCGCTCGAAGGCGCGGTGGGCAAGCGCCAGCGGCAGGGTGGGGTGGTCGCTGCCCAGCGCGGCGACGAGCGGCGCCTCGCGCGCCGCCGCGGCCAGCGCCCGGTGGAGGCGCGTCCCGAGGTCGTCCCCCTCCTGGCGGACGCCGGGGACCGGTCCGGCCGGCAGCTCCTCGCCGGGCTCGAGCGCCCAGGCCAGCCGGAGGTCGAAGTCGCCGCCGCGCAGCCGTTCGACGAGGTCGGCCAGGAACGCCGCGTGGAGGTCGGCCGCCTCCTCGGGGCTAAGATCGCCGATCAGCCGCGTCTTGACGCGGCCGGGGCGGGCGGGCTTGGTGAAGAGGAGGAGCCGGCGGGCGGGCACGGCCGGATTGTATATGGGAGGTGTGAGGGGCCCGTTGGGCGCCTCCCGGCGGGAACC
>DASUNQ010000280.1:0-8581 GCA_036277075.1 Thermoanaerobaculia bacterium | reverse complement strand
CCAGCTCCTCGCGCCGGCGCGCCGCCAGGGCCTGCGCCTGCGCTCCCCGCTCGGCGATCTCCTGCACCGTCTGGCGGTTGCCCTTGACGAACTGCTGGCGCCCCTCGATCCGCGCCGCCAAGTCCCCCTGCCGCTGGTGGCGGTCGGCGACCTCGCGCGCGAGCGCGTCGAGCCGCTCGCGGCCGGCGGCGAGCGCCGCCTCGTCGCGGTGCAGGCCGGCCGCCAGCTCGGCCTCGCGCGCCCCGGCCTCCTCGATCCGCCCGCGCACCGCGGCAAGCCGCGCCGCGAGCGCCTCCCAGCGGCCGGTCAGCACGCGCTCGAGCAGGCCGCGGTATTCCCCCTCGGCCTGCTGGTAGCGGCGGGCGGCGCCGGCCTGGCGCTTGAGCGAGCGCAGCGCGCGCTCGATCTCGGCGATGATGTCGTCGAGGCGGAGCAGGTTGGCGGTGGCCTCCTCGAGCTTGACCTCGGCGAGCGCCTTGCGCACCTTGTAGCGGGTGATGCCGGCGGCCTCTTCGAGGAGGCGGCGCCGCTCCTGCGGCTTGCCGGAGAGGATCATGCCGATCTTGCCCTGCTCGATGACCGAGTAGGCGCGGATGCCCAGCCCGGTGTCCATGAGCAGGTCGCGCAGGTCCTTCAGGCGCACCGTGCGCCCGTTCAGCCGGTACTGGCTCTCGCCGCCGCGGAAGACCCGGCGGCCGAGGGCGATGCGGCCGTCCTCCGATCCCGGCGCGCCGGGATCGGTGCGGAGAGTCAGCGTGACCTCGCTCATGCCGAGCGGCTTGCGCCCCTCGGAGCCGTTGAAGATGACGTCCTCCATCGTGCCGCCGCGCAGGGACTTGGCGCTCTGCTCGCCGAGCACCCAGGTCATCGCGTCGGCGAGGTTGCTCTTACCGCAGCCGTTGGGGCCGACGATGGCGGTGATCCCGCCGGCGAACTGCACCCGTACCGGGTCGACGAAGGACTTGAAGCCGGACAGCTCGAGGCGTTCGAGTTTCAGCATGAGGGCGAGGAGGACGGCAGAATAACAAAACGCCGCCCGCACCACAATCCATTGTAGGCGCCCGGCGGGCTGCCACAGGATGGAGGGGCGGAGACACCGAGCCGTGGAGGCGGAAGACATCCTGTTCTTCGCCTGGCACTTGGCCGCCGGGCTGGGCCTCGCCGCGACCGCCTACGTCGCCGGCCGGCTGCTGCTGCGCGGCTTCGACTTCCGCGGCACCGGCGGGCGCGGGGCGCTCGCGGTGGCCGTCGGACTGGCGGCGCTCGCCCAGGCGCTCCTCCTGCTCGGTTTCGCGGGCCGGCTCGCGATCGGCCCGGTCGCGGCCCTGGGCGCCGCCGTCCACGCGCTCGGTCTCGGCGTCTGGCGCGAGGTCGCGCGGCGGCTCCTCGAGATGTGGCGGACCGGCGGCGGCCGGCGCCTCGGGCTGGCCGCCGCCTTGGCGGCGCTCGCGGTCGCGCCGTTCTTCGTCGCCGCGCTCTACCCGCCGACCGCCTTCGACGAGACCCTCTACCACCTGCCGTACGCGCGCGCCTTCGCGCGCACCGGCTCCCTGCCGTTCCTGCCCGAGCTGCGCTTCCCGGTCTTCCCGCAGCTCGGCGAGCTGCTCTTCGCCGCCATGCTGCTCCTGGCCGGCGACGTCAGCGCGCACCTCGTGGAGCTCACCGCCGTGCTCGCGACGGCGGCGCTCCTCCAGGCCTGGGGACGGCGCGCCGCGTCGCCGGCAGCCGGCTGGATCGCCGCGGCGGCCTTTCTGGGGCACCCGATCGCCGCCTTCCTGGCCGGGAGCGCCTACGTCGAGCCGGGATTGGCGCTCTTCGGCTGCGCCGCGGTGTTCGCGGCCGAGCGCTGGCGGGAGACCGGCCAGGGGAGGTGGGTGGCGGCGGCGGGCTTCCTGGCGGGCGCCGCGGCGGGAACGAAGTACCTCGGCCTCTTCTTCGTCGCGGCGGTAGGCGTCGAGGTGCTGCTGGCGGGCCTGCGGCGGCGCACGTTCGCGCCCGCGGCCCTCTTCGCGCTGGTCGCCTGCCTGGCGCTGGCGCCGACCTACGGCCGCATCGTCCAGCACACGGGCAACCCGCTCTTCCCCTTCTTCCCGCAGGTCTTCGGCTCGAGCCCCTGGGACGCCGACCAGTTCCTCGGCGAGCGCGGGGGCGCGCGGCTGGCCACCGCCGCGACGCTGCTCTGGGACGTGGTGTTCCGCCGCGACGCCGTGGGCGGCCTGCCGCCCTACTCGCCGGTCCTGCCGCTCGCCGTGCCGCTCCTCCTCTGGGCGGCCGCGGCGCTGCCGCCGGTCCGCCGCTGGCTGCTCTATGTCGCGGCGTTTCTGCTCCTCGTGCCCACCCATGCGCACTACCTCTTCGCCGTGCTGCCGCTCTTCGCTCTCTCCCTGGGCGTCGCCTGCGATCACCTCCTGCGGCGGACGGGCGCGGCCCCGTTGCGGCGTCACGCGCCGGCGGCCGCGTGCGTCCTGCTGCTGCTCCCGGGGTGGGCCTACGCCGCCTGGCGCGTGGCGCGGCTCGGCGCGCCGCCGCGCGACGGCGCGCAGCGCGAGGCCTATCTCGCCCGCCAGCTCCCGGCCTACCGCGCCGTCGCCGTGCTCAACCGGCTGGGGGGCGAGAGCGCCACCGCCTACGCCGTGCACGCCGAGAACATGGTCTACCTCGCCGAGGGGCGGCTGCTCGGCGACTGGAACGGCCCGGCGAGCTTCGCGCGCGTGCTGCGGGCGGCGGGCGATCCGGAAGCGCTGCGGCGGGCGCTGCGGAGGCTGGGCGCCACCTACCTGCTGGTGGCGCGGGGCGGAGGCTTCGATCCCGCGACGGTCCCGGGGTTCGAGCGCCGCTTCGTGCGCCTCTACGCCGACCGGCACGCGAGCCTCTACCGGATCCGCGAGGACGGCGGTGGCTGAGCCGGATCGGGCCGCCCCGCCTGCGCCGCTCCTCACCCCGGCCCGGCTGCTCGCCGCGACCTGCGGGATCGCCGGGACCGTCCTCTGCTTCCTGACGCCGCCCTTCATGGTGGCCGACGAGCCGGCCCACTTCTTCCGCGCCTCTGCGCTCAGCCGCGGCCAGCTCGGCGCGCTGGAGCGGCCGGACGGGGCCGGGGCCGTCCTGCCCGCCAGCCTCGGCGAGCTGGTGGACGAGCTCTGGACCGGAATGCCCGGCCACCCCGAGCGCAAGGTGGACCCGCGGGCGATCCGGCGTCTCCTGGAGCGCCCGCTCGAGCCGCAGCGGACCGCCTTTCGCGACTTCCGCACCGCGGCGCAGTATCCGTTCGTTCCCTACCTGCCGCAGGCCGCGGGCCTGGCGCTCGGGCGGCTGGCGGGCGCTACCCCGCTCGCCGGCTTCTACCTCGCGCGCCTCGCCAACCTCCTCGCCGGGACCCTGCTGCTCCTGCTGGCGGTCCGCCAGCTCCCGGCCTGCCGCTGGTTCGCGGCGATGGCGGCGACGACGCCGATGGCGCTCACCACGCTGGCCTCGGTCTCGGCCGACGTCGCGACCCTCGGCGCCGCGTTCGTGCTGATCGCCACGACGGCGAAGCTGGCGCTCGCCCCGGCGGCGGCGATCCGGCGGCGCGACGCCGCCCTCCTGCTCGCCGCGGCGGTCCTCCTCTGTCTGACCAAGCTGACCTACGCCCCGCTGGCCCTTGCCCCCGCCATCCTGCCGCGCGAGCGCCGCCCGCGCGGGCCGCGGGGGCGGGCCTTCGCCGCCGCCTACGTCGCGGCGGTCGCGCTGGCCTCGGCGGCATCGCTGGCGACCGTGCTCTCGCTCGACCTCTCGATACGGCCCGGCTCGGCGGCGGACCGCGCGGCGCAGCTGCGCGCCGCGGCGCGAGAGCCGCTGCGGGTGGCGGGCGTGGTCGCGGCCGACGCCATCGAGCACGGGCCGCGCTACGCGGCGCAGCTCGTCGGCGTGCAGCTCGGCTGGCTCGACACTCGCCTCCCCTGGTGGCTGGTCGAGGCCTACCTCGCTCTCCTCCTCGCGCTCCTGGCGCTCGACGGCGCGCCGCGGCCCTCGCTGCGCCTCGGACAGCGCGCCGGTCTGGCGGCGCTCGCCGCCGCGGCGGTGGCGGCGACGATCGCGTCGCAGTACATGACCTTCACCCCTTTTCGCGCGGACTTCGTGGAAGGGGTGCAGGGGCGCTACTTCCTCCCCCTGCTGCCGGCGGCGGGGCTGGCGCTCCACCGCCCGCGCCGGGGCGGTCCGCCGGCCGCGCTGCCCTGGCTCCTCGCCGCCTGGACGGCCCTCGCGGTCGCCGTCACCCTGCGCGCGATCGTGCACCGCTATTACGGATAGACGGCGCCGGTCTCGGCGTCTCGGGCGGCGGCGCCCCGGCCGCCCGGCTGCTCGCGGAGCGCGTCGAGGGCGGGAAGAGCGATGGCGAAGACCGCCCCCCCGCCCGGCGCGCCGCGCACCGCGATCCGCCCGCCGTGCGCCCGGACGATGCGGTCGGCGATCGCCAGACCCAGGCCGGTGCCCCCCTTGCGCGTCGAGTAGAAGAGGTCGAAGAGCCGCGGCTCCTCGCCGGGCGCGACGCCGGGGCCGCTGTCCTCGACCTCCAGCAGCACCTCCTCCCCCTGGCGTACGGCGCGCAGGCGGACCCGCGGCGGGCGCGCCGCCTCCTCGGCGGCGGTCAGGGCGTTGCGGGCGAGGTTGAGCAGCGCCTGGTGGAGCTGCGCCGGGTCGGCCGACAGGTACGCGCCGCCGCCGGCGTCGACCACCTCGAGCTCCACCCCCCGCCGCGCCGCCTCCGCCGCCAGCACCTCGCGCGCCCGCTCGAGCGCCGCCGCCGCCGGCAGCTCCTCGCGCTCCAGCGGGCGCGGCTTGGCGTAGGCCAGGAAGTCGGTCACCAGCCGCTCGAGCCGGCCGATCTCGGCGCGGGTGATCGCCAGCAGGCGCGGCCCCGAAGGGGCGCGGCCGTGCGCGTCGATCTCCTCCTCGAGCATCTGCATGTTGAGGTTGAGCGAGTTGAGGGGGTTGCGGATCTCGTGCGCGAGGCCCGAGGCGAGGGTGCCGACGTAGGCCAGGCGCGCCGCCTCCGCCGCCCGCGCCTCGGCCCGCTGCGAGCGGCGCAGCAGGCGCCAGAGCGCGGTGTACGCGGTGAGCAGGAGGACGACGGTGACCAGGCTGATCCAGGCCGCCTGGCGCACCAGCTCGCGGCGCAGCACCTCCGTGCGCCGGCGGATCTCGTCGGCGCTGATGCCGATCTGGAGCTGCCCGAGCTCGCCGATCGCGACCTCGATGCTCGGCACCTCGTAGAACTCGAAGTCGGCCTTCTCCCGCCGCTCCTCGTGCGCCGGCGGGCGGAGGTCGGAGGGGACCTCGAACGGCAGCTCCGGCGTGCGCGGGGGGCGGGTCGCGGGAGGCTCGACCTCGATCCCCGGGATCTCCTTGGTGATGCGGTAGACCAGCGTCCCCTGCCGGTCGCGGATCTCGACCGTCTGCACGAGGTCGCGCCGGCGCAGGACGGAGTTGATGTAGGTCTCCGTCTCGCGCTCCAGCGCCACGGCGGTGAAGATGTCGGTCCCGTGGCGGCGGGCGCGGGCGGCGATCCGGTCCGCCAGCGTCTGCGCCTCGGAGCGGGTCTCCAGCAGCGCGCGCTCGATCTCCCGCTGCGACAGCGAGCGGAAGATGAGCCAGCCGAAGAGGGCGATGTCGAAGAGGACGAAGAGGCCGAAGAGGACGAGCCCGACGAGCAGCCGCCGGGACGTCGCGGAGGCCGGCGGGGCCAGCATGCGGTCAGGATACATGCGTTTGACCCTGCCGGGCGGGCGCAAGTAGCATCGCCGCTCCCCATGCGGACCGCCGGTTTTCGCACCCCGCCCCGCCTGCTGCCGGCGGCCCTCGCCGGGTGCGCCCTGGTGGGAGCGGCGCTCGCCGCCGCCGGCGGCCGCCCGCGCGAGGACGCGGCGGCCGAGGCGCCCGCCAGGCAAGGACCGGAGCGGCCGGTCCGCGGCGGCACCGCGGTCATCGGCTCGAACGCCGACATCTCCGGCGTCAACGAGCTGGTCGTCCCGGCGACCCTGCCCACCGACGAGGTCCTGTTCCGCATCTTCCAGCACCTGGTCGAGGAGCAGGGGGACTTCGACGAGCGCCCGCCGACCTTCGAGCCGCAGCTCGCCGAGGCCTGGGAGTTCTCGCCCGACCGCAAGACGCTGACCTTCCGCCTGCGTCGGGGCGCGGTGTGGAGCGACGGCGTGCCGATCACCGCCGAGGACGTGCGCTGGACCTGGCAGGCGCAGACCCACCCCGACGTCGGCTGGACCGACGCGTCGGCCAAGGAGCGGATCACGGACGTCCAGGTCCTCGATCCGCACACGGTCCGCTTCCATTTCCGCGAGGCTTACGGCAAGCAGCTCCTCGACGCCAACGAAGGCGTGATCCTGCCCAAGCACGCCTGGAGCGCGCTGCCGTTCGCGGAGTGGCCGAAGAGCGCCGACTGGTTCCGCGAGCACCTGGTGACGAGCGGCCCCTTCCTGCTCGCGTCATGGAAGCCGCAGCAGGAGCTGGTGCTGGCGCGCAACCCGCGCTACTACGACCCGCGGCTCCCCTACCTCGACCGCGTGGTCCTGCGCGTGGTGCCGGAACAGAGCGCTCTCCTCACCATGCTGCGCAACGGCGAGGTGGACTTCCTCTCCGGCAACGTCTCGCCGGCGGACGTGCCGGCGGTGCGCGCCGACCCCGACCTCCAGCTCATCGCCTACTGGTTCAAGCTCACCGTCTTCGTCGCCTGGAACAACGAAGACCCGCGCTTCGCCGACCGCGAGGTACGACGGGCGCTGACGATGGCGATCGACCGCCAGACGATCGTCGACAGCCTCTGGGGGGAGCTCGCCCGGGTCGGCTCCTCGCCGATCCTGGCCAACATCTGGGCCCACCACCCGCGGCTCCGCCCGCTCCCGTACGACCCGCAGGAGGCGCGCCGCATCCTCGCCGCGCGCGGCTGGCGCGACACCAACGGCGACGGCCTCCTCGACCGCGGCGGCCAGCCCTTCGCCTTCGAGCTGACGACCAACACCGGCAACCAGCAGCGGGCCGACGCGACGGTGATGATCCAGGAGCAGCTGCGCCGCGTCGGCATCCAGGCGGAGCCGCGGGTGCTCGAGTTCCACACCCTCGTCGAGCAGCTCGACGACGGCACCTTCGACGCCATGGTGACCGGCATCGGCCTCGACACCAGTCTCGACTTCACCTCCTTCCTCCACAGCCGCTCGGTCGGCGACGGCAACAATTTCCCCCGGTACCGCAATCCGGAGATGGACCTCCTGCTCGAGGAGATCCAGCGCGCGCCGGACATCCTGCAGGCGCGCGGCAAGCTCCACCGGCTGCAGGAGATCGTCGCCCGAGACCAGCCGGTGAGCTTCCTCTGGGAGTCCCAGCGGATCCACGGCGCCAACCGCCGCCTGCGCGACGTCCAGTCCAACATCCTCTTCTCGCTGTTCGATCTCGAGGAGTGGTGGATGGCGCCGGCCCGCTGAGGCCGAGGCCCGCGCTTGCTCTGGTTCCTCGCCCGGCGCCTGGCCGCCGCCGCCCTCCTCCTGCTGCTCGTCCTCTCCGCCGTCTTCTTCCTCCTCCACGCGGCGCCCGGCGACCCCGCCGACCTGCTGATCGAGGAGCGGCTGACGCGCGCCGAGCGCGAGCGCCTGCGCGCGCTCTGGGGCCTCGACCGGCCGCCGGCGGAGCAGTACGCCGCCTGGCTCGCGGCGGTGGCGCTGCGCGGCGACTGGGGGACCTCGCTCCTCCACCGGCGGCCGGTGCGGCAGGTGGTGGCCGAGGCGCTGCCGGGAACGCTCCTCCTGGCCGGCGCGGCCTTCCTCGTCGACGCCGTCGTCGGGCTCGCGCTCGGCGTCACGGCCGCGCGGCGGCGCGGGCGGGCGGCCGACCACCTGATCCGCGCCGGCTCGCTCCTCCTCTTCTCGCTGCCGAGCTTCTGGCTGGGACTGATGGCGATCCTCCTCTTCAGCCACGTCTGGCCGGTGCTGCCGGCGGGCCATCTCCGGTCGGTCGGGGCCGAGGCGCTGCCGGCGCCGGGGCGGCTCCTCGATCTGGCACGCCACCTCGTCCTGCCCTCCCTGGTCCTCGGCCTCTGGCTCGCCGGGGCCACCGCCCGCTTCGTGCGCAACGGCCTGCTCGAGGTGCTGGGGCAGGACTACGTGCGCACGGCGCGCTCGCTGGGCGTGTCGGAGAGGCGGGTGCTCTGGGTCCACGCGCTGCGCAACGCCGCGGTGCCGGTGGTGCAGATCTTGGCCGTCACGCTGCCCGGCCTCCTCTCGGGCTCGCTGGTGACCGAGGTCGTCTTCTCGCTGCCCGGCGTCGGGCGCACCCTCTTCGACGCCGTCCTCACCCGCGACTATCCGCTGGTGCTGGGGGTGACCGCCTTCTCCGCCGCGGTGGTCATCGCCGGCAACCTCGCCGCCGACCTGGCGCACGGCGCGCTCGATCCCAAGGTGCGGGATGCCTGAGCCGCTGCGGGCGCCTCTCGGCCGCCGCGCGCTGCGGCTCGCCGCCGCCGCGGTGGCGGCGCTTCTCGCCCTCGCCGCCGCGGCGCCGTGGCTCGCCCCCTACGACCCCGCCGAGCAGCTCGACC
>DASUNQ010000279.1:0-3390 GCA_036277075.1 Thermoanaerobaculia bacterium | reverse complement strand
CTCGAGCTGCCCGGCCTCGGCGGCGGCCCCGCGGGAGACGGCGCGGCCGGGCGGGATGCCGAGGGGCCGTCGGACTACCACCGCCGTGTCGACGGCTTCCGCCGCAGCCTGGTGGCGGACGCTCTCTCCGAGTCCGGCGGCAACCGTGCCGAGGCCGCGCGCCGGCTGGGATTGTCGCGGCAGGCGCTGTCGTACCTGGCGCGCCAGTTGGGGCTGGCCTAGCGGCGGTGGCCCGCTTCCTGGCCCGCCGGCTGGCGCAGACGGCGCCGATCGCGTTGCTCGTGGCGACGCTCGTCTTCTCGCTGCTCCACCTCATCCCCGGCGATCCGGTGGAGGTGATGCTCGGCGAGGGGGCGCAGGCGGCGGACATCGCGGCCCTGCGGAGCGAGCTGGGGCTCGATCGCCCCGTCGGCGTCCAGTACCTCGCCTTCCTCCGCGGGCTCGCCCGCGGCGACCTCGGCACCTCGCTCCATTCCGGCGAGCCGGTGACGGCGGTGCTCCTCGCGCACCTGCCGGCGACGCTCGAGCTCGCCTGCGCGGCGATGCTGGTGGCGCTCGCGCTGTCGCTGCCCCTCGGCACGCTCGCCGCCTTCCACCGCGGTCGGGCGGCGGACCACCTGTCGCGCGCGGTGGCGGTGCTCGGCGTGTCGCTGCCGAACTTCTGGCTCGGGCCGATGCTGATCCTGCTCTTCTCGGTGCAGCTCGGCTGGCTGCCGGTCTCGGGCCGGGAGAGCCTCGCGGGCCTGGTGCTGCCGGCGGTGACGCTCGGGGCGGGGCTCTCGGCGCTGCTCACCCGGCTGGTCCGCGCTTCGGTGGCCGAGGAGCTGGCGCGGCCGTATCTGGCGACGGCGCTGGCGAAGGGGTTGTCGCGCAGCCGGGCGGTGGTGGTGCACGCCCTGCGCAACGCGCTGGTGCCGGCGCTGACGGTGGCGGCGCTGCAGTTCGGAGCCTTGCTCACCGGCGCCATCGTCACCGAGACAGTCTTCTCTTGGCCCGGCCTCGGGCGGCTGCTGATCGAAGGGATCCGGTCGCGAGACTACCCTCTCGTCCAGGGCGGCGTGCTGCTCATCGCCTGGACCTATCTGCTGGTCAACCTGGCCACCGACCTCGCCTACGCCTGGCTCGACCCGCGCATGCGGGAGGCTTGAGCTTTCGTTTCCCCCCTCCCTTGCCGCGCGGGGCGGATAGTGCCGCGTGAGGTGCCGTGCCAGAGGCCCGCGAAGAAGAGAGTCGCGCCCGCTGCGCGGGTTCCAGATCAGGAGAGCTGGTGGAGGCAGAGTCGGGTCGGCTTCGTTCGCGGACCTGGGTGGTAACTTCACCGGAGCGCTCCAACTTCGCGGGCCTCTGGCCCGGCATCTCACGCGGCGACACGGTCCACACCTCTGAAGTGACGTCGCCCCCACCCGAGTAAGCGCTCGCGCGCAACACCCTCGCAGGGGCTCCACCGACGGTGCCGGGGCCGGGAGGTCCCCGGAGCGCCGGGCGCTCCGACCGCTCCCCACCGCAGTTCACCGTGCGAGGCACCGGAGCGCATGCCGTGTTTGCCACCACCGCCCCTCTGAACCAGCACGCGAAGCGCGGTCGTCAAGGAGCGCCCGGCGCGGAGGGGAGCCTCCCGGCCCCCACACCGGACCGGTCGCCCGCGCGCGGGCGGGAGGGTTTACAGGTGCGAGCGAAGGATTTCGGTGAGGTGCACGAGGCCGTCGCGATCGGGTTCATCGAAGGCAGCCAGCTCTCGTGAATCGACGTCGAGAACGGCGACTAGCTCGCCTCGGCGATCGAACATCGGCACCACGATCTCGGAGCGTGCGGCTGCGTCGCAAGCGATGTGGCCGGGAAACTGGTGGACGTCGGCGACGAGCTGGACTTCCTGAGTGCGCGCCGCGGCGCCGCAGACTCCCTGCTCGAAGGGGATCTCGAGACAACCGAGCGGTCCCTGATACGGCCCGACGCGCAGCAGCTCCGGCGCCACGACGCGATAGAAGCCGGTCCAGCTCGCCGCGGGCAGCGCATGATGGATCAGGCAGGCCGCCGTCGCCATCGCGGCGATCGGATCGTCGATCCCGGCGAGCACCGCCTCGAGCTCCGCCGCCAGCCGCCGGTAAGCCGCATCCTTCTCCACGGCGTCCGCGAGCACGATCTCCACGGCGCGGCATCGTAGCATCCGCCCCGTGAGCCGCCGACGGCGCATCCCGCGCGGCGCCGCCGCCGGCGGCGCCGTCCTCCTCGCGCTCTGCGCCGTCGCCCTCTTCGCCCCCTGGCTCGCCCCCTACGACCCGCTCGCGCAGCGCCTCGATCTCCGCCTGCAGCCGCCCTCGCTCGCCCATCCGCTCGGCCTCGACGAGCTCGGCCGCGACATCCTCTCGCGCCTCCTCTTCGGCGCCCGCACGTCTCTCCTCGTCGGGCTCTCCGTGGTCGCCGTCGCCGGCGCGCTCGGCACCGCGATCGGTGCGGTGGCCGGGTTCGCCGGCGGGCGCCTCGACGCCCTCCTGATGCGCGCCACCGACGTCTTCCTCGCCTTCCCGGGCATCCTCCTCGCCATCGCCTTCGTCGCGGTGCTCGGCCCGGCGCTCTCGCACGTCGTCCTGGCGCTGGTGCTGATCGGCTGGGTGGGGTACGCGCGGCTGGTGCGCGCGCAGGTGCGGCAATGGAAGGAGCGCGACTTCGTGACCGCGGCGCGCGCCGCCGGGCTGCCGCGGCGGCGGATCCTCTGGCGTCACCTGCTGCCGAACGTGCTGCCGGAGCTCTCCGTGCAGGCGACCCTCGGCCTCGCCGGCGCCATCCTCGCCGAGGCCGGGCTCTCCTTCCTCGGGCTGGGGATCGAGCCCCCCGCGGCCTCCTGGGGGAGCATGATCAACGCCGGCCGCAGCCACCTCCTCGACGCCCCGCACCTCTCGCTCTTCCCGGGCCTCGCGATCCTGGTCGCGGTCGTCGGCCTCCACCTCCTCGGCGACGGCGTGCTCGATCTGCTCGACCCGCACCGGCCGCGCTGAGCGGCGCCCGATCATCAAACTCCATGCGATTCGCAAATTGTGTCAACCCGCAACTTGACATTGCAAGAACGGACTTTGATAATGACTCGACCTGAGCGGCCGGACCGCTCGTTTTCGATCTCTTCCACCGCACAACGGAGGATTCTGCTGATGGCAGAACCGGACACGACAGGGCCGCAGGGGACGGAGGGCAAACGTACTTACACGCTCTCCGACGTGGCGAAGAAAACGGGCATTTCGATGCCGACCCTGCAGCGCTACAAGAAGCTTTATCAGAGTCGCATCCCGTCGGTCGGCCAGGGCCGCAAGCAGCGCTATCCCGACGACGCGCTGCCCGTCTTCGAACAGATCCGGAAGGAGAGCGCGGGCCGGCGGGGCCGGCCGCGCAAGGACGCTT
>DASUNQ010000278.1:0-2302 GCA_036277075.1 Thermoanaerobaculia bacterium | reverse complement strand
CGCGGGCGCGGGCGCGCGAGGGACGCCTCGGCGGCGGCTGACCGGAGCCGGCGTGCGGGTGCTCCTGGTGGCCAACACCCTCCCTCCGCGCGATCTCTCGGGCGTCGGCGAGCAGGTGCTACAGTTGGCGGCCGGCCTGCGCGACGCCGGGCACGAGGTGGAGGTCCTGGGGCGCGGTCCCGGCGGCGGTGCCGCCGGCTCCAAGTTGCTCTTCCCGCTCGCCGTCCTCCCCGCCGCCTGGCGGGCGCTCCGCCGCTTCCGGCCCGACGTGGTGCAGGTCCACGAGTCGGACGGCGCGCTCGTCGCCCTGCTGGTGGCGGCGGCCTCCCGCCTGCTCGACCCGCCGCCGCGCCTGGCCGCGCTCCTCCAGGTGAGCTATCGCGAGGAGCGGCGCGCGGTGCGGCCGCTGCGGGGGCCCGAAGGCCGGGTGCTGGGGAAGCCGGGAGGGCGGGAGAAGGTGTTCAAGTGGGGGAAGGCCCCGCTGCAAGCGGCTCTCGGAAAGCTCACCGTCGCTTGCGCCGATGTCGTGCTCGCGCCGAGTGCCGCGACGGCGGCGGAGCTGGCGCGGGACTACGGCGCCGAGCGGGTGCGGGTGGTGCCGAACGCGATGGGGCGCCTGGAGACTGCGCGCGAGGAGCTCGAGGGCGAGAGCGCCGGTGCGGCGGGCCATCTGCTCTTCGTCGGCCGGCTCCGCGTGCGGAAGGGGGTCGAGGTGCTCCTCGCGGCGGTCGCGCGGCTGCGTACTCTTTACCCGGAAACAGCCGTTGTGATCGCCGGCGAGGGCGAGCATCGCCGCGCGCTCGAGGAGACGGCGCGGCGGCTCGGGCTGCGAGAGGCGGTGACCTTCCTCGGGCGCTGCGACGCGGCGCGGGTGCGGGCGCTGCTCGCCGGCGCGCGCGCCCTCGCGGTTCCGTCGATCTACGAGGGGATGCCGCTCGTCGTGCTGGAGGCCATGGACGCCGGGGTGCCGGTCGTGGCGAGCGCCGTCAGCGGCATCCCCGAAGTCGTCCGCGACGGAGAGACCGGCTGGCTCGTGCCGCCGGAGGACCCCGAGGCGTTGGCGGCGGCCCTCGCCGAGGTCTACGCGGCGCCGGAGGAGGCGCGGCGGCGCGGCGAGGCGGGGCGCCGGCGTCTCGACGAGCGCTTCCGCCCGCGCCACGCGGCGGCGGCCTGGCTGACCGCGGTCAAAGGAGAGCCCTGACCCATGATGGGACGCGCGCTGCTGGTCGTCGGTTGGATGGCCACCCTGGGGTTCGCGGGGAGCGCGGCGGTGGGGTATCTGCTGCCGCGCGTCGAGGAGGGGATGCGCCTCCACGTCCTGCTCGGGCTCGCCTCGAGCCTCCTCCTGCTCTTCTCCCACTGCTGGATCATGTTCTACCTGATCGGCACCGGCCGCGCGATCAAGGACGCGGTGCGCACGAGCGGTCTGCCGCCGGAGCTCTACGAGCGCACCAAGGACTTCAAGAACCGCTCCTACCCCGCGCTCATGCTCGCCCTCGGGCTCGCCATGGCGACCTTCATCCTGGGCGGCGGGGTCTACACCGGCGCGGTCCCCCTCTGGGTCCACCACGCGCTCTTCTACGCCACCCTCGCCGCGCAGCTCTGGGCGCTGCGCCTCGAGGCGCGGGTGCTGGCCGAGAACGACCGGCTGATGGGCGACATCAACCGCCGCCTGGCTGCGCGCCCGGCGGCCGGCGCCAGGGCCTGATGGAGCGCGACCCCGCGGCGGTGGTGGCGGTCGTCCTCGTCAACTGGAACGGCGCCGCGGACACCCTCGCCACCCTCCGTTCGCTCGATGCCGCGCACGGGCGCGAGCGGCTCCGCCCGCTGGTCGTCGACAACGGCTCGACCGACGGCTCGGCCGCGCGCCTGCGCGCCGAGCGGCCGGACGTCGAGCTGGTCGAGAGCGGCGCCAACCTCGGCTTCGCCGGCGGCAACGAGGTCGGCCTCCGCCGCGTCCTCGCCGACCCGGAGGTCGGCTGGGTCCTGCTCCTCAACACCGACGTCGAGGTCGATCCCGGCTTCCTCGAGCCGCTCCTCGCCGCCTGCCTCGACCCGTCGGTGGGCGCGGCCGGGCCGAAGATCCTCTACTTCGACCCGCCCGAGCGGCTCTGGGCGGCGGGAGGGCGGCTGCGCATCCGCGAGACGGTCACCGTCGAGCTCGGGCGCGGCGAGCCGGACGGCCCGCGCTGGAGCCGCGCGGCCGACGTGACCTACCTGACCACCTGCTGCCTCCTGGTGCCGCGCGACGCGCTGGAGCGCGTCGGGCCGCTCGACCCGGCCTACTTCATCAACGTCGACG
>DASUNQ010000277.1:0-17487 GCA_036277075.1 Thermoanaerobaculia bacterium | reverse complement strand
GCTGCCGCCGCTCTCGCCGCCCGCCCCGCCGCGGCGCACCCCCGCGCGCCGCGCCGCCGAGCGCCGTCCGGGGAACCCGAACGTCCTCGTCCTCGGGCTCGACACGGTGCGCGCCGACGCCCTCGGCCCCTGGCGCCGCGGCACGAGCCTGACGCCGGCGATGGACCGGCTCGCCGCCGAGAGCGACGTCTGGCTCGAGGCCTTCAGCACCTTCAACGCCACCAACCCGAGCTTCGCCTCGATCTTCACCGGCCTCTACGGCAAGGACCACGGCGTCTACGACCTCTCGACACCGCTGCCGCGCGCCCACACCACGCTCGCCGAGCTCTTCCGGCGCCGCGGCTACGAGACCCTGGCGGTCATCTCGGCGCGCCACCTCGGGGACCACAACTCCGGCCTCGGCCAGGGGTTCGCCGACCTGACGCTGGCGGGCGAGCACTTCGCCGCCGAGCTGGCGGTGGACATGGCGATCGACTGGATCGCCGCGCCCGAGCGCCGCGCCGGGCGCTGGCTCGCCTGGGTCCACCTCTTCGACCCGCACACGCCGCACACGCCGCCGCGCCCCTTCGCCGCCGGCTACCGTCCGGCGACGCCCTACGGCCTCGGGCCGGTCGCCGGCTGGACGCCGTTCCGCGCGCCCGGCCTGCGCGCGTTCGACGAGCCGATCCTGGGCGGCCACCGCGACCTCTACGCCGGCGAGGTCGCCTACCTCGACCGCCAGGTGGGGCGGCTGCTCGATTTCCTGGCCAGCCGCGGCCTGCTCGAGACGACGGTCGTCGCGCTCGTCGCCGACCACGGCGAGCAGCTCGGCGAGCACGGCATCCGCTACCGCCACCTCGGGCTCCACGACACGACGACGCACGTGCCGCTGATGGTGCGCTGGCCGGAATCGGCCGGCGCGACGGCCGGCGCCGCGCCTCCCCGCGGCCGCCGCCTGCGCGGCCTGGTGCAGACGATCGACCTCTTCCCCACCCTCCTCGCCGCCGCCGGCCTCCCGGTGCCGCCCCAGGACGGCGAGGACCTGCGCGCCCTCACCGCCGGCGGGCGCCGCGGCCGCCGCGCCGTCTTCGCCGAGCACGCCGCGCGCCTCGGCGTCATGGTGCGCACCCCGGAGCGGAAGCTGATCCTCTCGCGCGGCAACCAGCCGTTCTTCCCCGACGGCCCGGCGCTCTACGACCTAAGCGCCGACCCCGGCGAGGAGCGGAGCCTGGCCGGCCGCGGCCTCCCCGCCGAGCGCGCCCTCGGCGAGCTCCTCCGCCGCTGGCTCGCCGCCCGCCGACCGCCTCTTGGCCGCCCAGAGCCTCGCCCGCTCAGTGAAGAAGAGCGCCGGCGACTCCAAGCCCTCGGCTACCTCCAGTAATTGAATTCCCGCCGCGTCCGCGGCAAGTGAGGGAATTGGCTGAGTAGAAACGTCCTATTTCAGGACCGACCGGCATGGAGTCCGAGGATGGACTCTGACTCATACCGGACCATAAGGAGAGCACGATCATGGCCAGTCTCAGAATCGGAAGCGGTTCCACACCCGCAGGCAGTACGAGTTGGCAACAGTACCCTGGTGGAAGAGGAGTCTTCGTCGACATCAACACGAGTGCAGCAGGGTTCACGACGACTCCGGTGTACATCACCTCCATTGGAGGTGCAACCAGCCACTGGGCGACAACCGGTGCCTCATCGATCTACCTACCGACGCCGACAGGTTTCCGGGTTTACGTCCGGTGGGTCGACAACTCGCCCCTGACGCCGGCAACCGCCAACTCGTACGGGTGGCACATCAACTGGATTGGCGTCCAGAGCTGATCGCAGAGGACCCGCGAGGCGAGCAATTCCAACCTCCGCTGTTACCCGGTACCTGGGTTTTAACCCGGGTACCGGTGACGAAGCACTGGGTGGACGTGGTGCCGGAGTCCTGCTGGAGCGCGGCTACCGTTCCCCAGGGGCACCATTGTTCCGCGGGCTTTTGCTCATAATTGGTACAGACGAGCACTCGCGGCGCGGATAGGCTCCGGCGACGTCACTCGGAGGAGCCCATGGGGAGCAAGGAGACGGGCATCCCCGACATCTCGTCGATCGTCATCCCCGCCTGGTCTGCCGCGACCCCGCCGCGGAGGTCGACTTTCTGCGAGCGGACGTTCGGCGCCCTGGCGGTCAACCGGCGGCCCGGGTCCGACGGCACCGTTGCGCACGCGCTGCTGACGATCGGTCCGGCGCTTCTCATGATCGAGGCCGAGTGGCCAACCCTACCCAGCCGCGCTTCCCAGCCGGACGGCAGCTCGCCGGTGTGATCTATGTCGAGGACGTGGACGCGACGGTGGAGCGGGCGGTGGCGAACGGGGCGCGGGTGCTGGTGCCGCTGCAGGACCAGTTCTGGGGCAACCGGACGCCTGGATCCTCGACACGGCCGGGCACGTCTGGACCGTTGCCAGCCGGATCGAGGAGACGACGGCGCAGGAGCGGACCGACCGGTGGGCCGCGATCCTGGCCGAGAAGAAGGACGACTAAGCCGCACCCCGGCAGACACGGCAAGGCCCTCGGTGCAACGCTCGCGCCCCTGAAATCCGTCTCTCTTCGTGGGCCGCACGTCCATTGCGACCACGACGAGATGCCGCGAATCGCCGAGTTCTACGGGATTGCGATCTACATGTACTACGGGGATCACGCGCCCCCTCACTTCCATGCGATCTACGGGCGCTCCGATCTGGAGGTCGAGATCTCGACCGGCCGTATACTCAAGGGAAAACTGCCGCGGCGCGCCGAGCGCTTCGTGCGGTCTTGGTACCGGAGGCACCAGCGGGAGCTCGCACGCAACTGGCATCTGGCGCGGGCCGGCCGGCGCCTGAGGTCGATTCCGCCCTTGGAGTAGTGCCATGCGAGACCACGAGATCCTCCACATCGTCAGCGCGCAGGTGGCCGGCGACCACCATCTGCGGCTCGAGTTCGACGACCAGACCCGGAAGACCGTGGACGTGAGCCCACTGCTCCGAGGTCCCATCTTCAAGCCGCTCCGCGACCCCGAGTTCTTCGCCAGGGTCCTGCTCGACCCGGTGTGCGGCACGGTGGTCTGGCCGAACGGTGCCGACCTCGCGCCCGAAGCGCTCTACGACCTCCCGAACGAAGAAGCCGAGAGACAGGCGCGTTAGGCGGGCTCCTCGGCCGGCACCGCCCGCGCCCGCCGGCGGAGGAAGAGGGCGGAGGCGCCGACGCCGAGCAGGTAGAGGCCGAGGGTCGGCAGGGCGAAGATCGAGAGGTTCACGACGTCGGGGGTCGGGGTGATGATCGCCGCCGTGGTGAAGATGAGCACCACGGCCCAGCGGAAGTGCCGCATCAGGAAGCGCGGCGAGGTCACGCCGATCGCGCAGAGCAGGAAGATGATGATCGGCAGCTCGAACATCAGCCCCAGCCCCAGGATCATGGTCATCAGGAAGCCGAGGTAGCTGCGGGCGGTGATGAGCAGCATGTAGCGCTCCCCCATCCCGAGCAGGAACTGGACCGCCATGGGGAAGGCCACGTAGTAGGCGAAGGCGCCGCCGGCGAGGAAAAACGCCGTGCCGGCGGCGATGAACGGGACGGCGAGCGCCTTCTCGCGCCGGTAGAGCCCGGGGGCCACGAAGCGCCAGAGCTGCAAGAGGACGAAGGGCGCGGCGAGGAACAGCGCCGCCAGCGCCGCCACCTTGAACTTGACCAGGAAGGCCTCGGTGACGCTGGTCACCGTGAGCTGCTGGCCGTCCTTCAGGAACGGCTTGATCGGGGCCTCCAGGAAGTCGCAGAGCGGCTCGATGAAGTACCAGGCCGGCATGAAGGTGACGACGAGCGCGACGAGCGACCAGAGGATGCGCTTGCGCAGCTCGTCGAGGTGCTGGAGGAGCCCCATCGTCGGCAGCTCCTCGGCCGGATCGGGGTGGCGGGCGGCGGACATGCGCGCGGCGGGCGCTACTCGGGGGCGATCGGCGCCGCCGCGGGAGAAGCGGCCGGCGGCTCCTCGGCCGCCGGCGGTCCCTCGAGGTGATCGACCGTCAGCAAGGCCTCGGCGGGAGAGGGCGCCGGCTCCTGCGTCACCGTGGCGGCGGCGGGCGCGGCCGCGGCGGGCAGCGCCATCCCGGGCTGGAGCGGCCGCCGCCGCGGCGGGGCCTCCTCCAGCTCCTCGATCGACAGCTCGGTCGAGATCGAGCGCTTGAGCTCGTTCGAGGCGCGCCGGAACTCCCCGAGCCCCTTGCCCACCATCCGCCCCACCTCGGGCAGCCGCTTCGGCCCGAAGACGAGCAGCACGAGCACCAGGATGAACAGCATCTCGGGGACGCCCAGCGGGCCCATCGGAGGGACCTCCGCTCGGCATCTTCGGGTCTCGGCAGAGCTAAGTCAAGCGAGGGCTGAGGGGTGGCGCCTCTGGTAAACTGCCGCGCCATGAAGCGCCCGTGGAAGATCGCCGCCACCGCCCTCTTCACCCTCTCGCTCCTCTTCGGCGGGCTCTACGGCGACCGCCTGCTCGCCCTGACCGACGAGGCGCGCGACACGCTGCGGCTCTACACCGAGCTGGTCAACACCGCCCACGAGCGCTACGGCGCCGAGGTGAGCTACCGCGACCTGGTCTACGCCTCGGTCCAGGGGATGCTGCGGACGCTCGACCCGCACACCAGCTTCCTGACGCCGGAGGCCTACTCCGGGATGCGCGAGAAGCAGCAGAGCAGCTTCTACGGGCTGGGGATCCTGGTCGGCGTGCGCGACGGCCAGCTCACCGTCATCTCGCCCATCGAGGGGAGCCCCGCGTCGCGGCGCGGCGTCCAGGCCGGCGACGTGATCAGCACGATCGAGGGGGAGCCCACCGAGACGATGACCCTCGACGAGGCGGTGCAGAGGCTCAAGGGGCCGAAGGGGACCTCGGTGACGATCACCGTCGTGCGGCGGGGGCTCGACGGCGCGCTGGAGATGACGATCACCCGCGCCGAGATCCCGCAGACGACGGTGCGGCAGTCGTACATGCTCGACGGCGAGACCGGCTACGTCCAGCTCACCGAGTTCTCGCGCGGCACCGGCAGGGAGATGGCGAAGGCCATCGGCGCCCTGCGCGACAAGGGCATGAAGCGGCTGCTGGTCGACCTGCGCAACAACGGCGGCGGGCTGCTCGACCAGGCGATCGAGGTCTCCGACCAGTTCCTCCCCGAGGGGAGCCTGATCGTCGAGACCAAGGGGCGCACCCGCGAGTCGGCGCAGAGCTACCGCTCCACCGGCAAGTACCCGGAGCTGAACCTCCCGATCGTGGTGCTGGTCAACGAGGGGACGGCCTCGGCGGCCGAGATCCTCGCCGGCGCCATCCAGGACCACGACTTCGGGCTCATCGCCGGCCAGCCGAGCTGGGGCAAGGGGCTGGTGCAGACGGTCTACAGCCTCTCCTACGGCTCGGGGCTGGCGCTCACCACGGCCAAGTACTACACCCCTTCGGGGCGGCTCATCCAGCGCGACTACAGCTCCTTCTTCGACTACTACACCCACAACGGCGCCGGCGAGCCCAAGCCGGGCGACCAGCGCGAGCGCGAGGTCTTCCGCACCGACCTCGGGCGCAAGGTCTACGGCGGCGGCGGCATCGCGCCGGACGTGGTGGTCGAGGCCGAGGAGCTCTCCCCCTTCGAGCAGTTCCTCCTGGCGCGCAACGCCTACGTCAACTTCGCCGTCGAGCACTACAACCGCAACCGGGTGCGCTCGCTCGACTGGCGGCCGGGGCCGGCGGTGCTCGAGGAGTTCAAGCGCTGGCTGGTGAGCGAGGAGATGGCCACCGCCAAGGAGGTCGAGGAGGGCTTCGCGCCGCCCAACCGCGCGGACTACTCGCTGCTCCAGATCCGCGCCGAGGTGCTCAACAGCGGCTTCGGCCAGGAGGCCCGCCACCGCGTGATCGCGCAAGGGGACAAGCAGATCGCCGAGGCGCTGAAGCTCTTCGACCGCGCCGGCGAGCTCCTCGCCCAGCGCCGCGCCAAGGACAACAAGGAGCGGCGGGCTTCAGTCGGGCGGTAGGCGCTACCGCTCGCCGCGGCGGGCGAGGTCCAGCTCTTCGAAGTAGTCGGGCTTGACCAGCACCTCGCGCGGCTTGCTGCCCTGGGGCGGGCCGAGCAGGCCCTCGCGGGCCATCATGTCGATCAGGCGCGCGGCGCGCGAGAAGCCGATGCGCATGCGGCGCTGGAGGAAGGAGGCCGAGGCCATGCGCTCGGTCACCACCAGCCGCGAGGCCTCGTCGTAGAGCTCGTCGTCCCCCTCGTCGCCGCCGCCGCCCATCCCCCCCTCCTCCGGATCGGCCAGCACCTCGGGGTCGAGCTCCGGCCGCCCCTGCTTCTTGAGCCAGCGCACCAGGGCCGCCGTCTCCTGCTCCGAGACGTAGGCGCCGTGCAGGCGCAGGATGCGCGAGGAGCCCGGCGGCATGAACAGCATGTCCCCCTTGCCGAGGAGCTTCTCCGAGCCCACCTGGTCGAGGATCGTGCGCGAGTCGTGGCGGCTCGCCGTGGCGTAGGAGATGCGGCAGGGGAAGTTGGCCTTGATCGTGCCGGTCAGCACGTCGACCGACGGCCGCTGCGTCGCCACGATCAGGTGGATGCCGACGGCGCGCGCCATCTGCGCCAGGCGCGCGATCGAGGCCTCCACCTCCGCCGAGGAGACCATCATCAGGTCGGCCAGCTCGTCGATCACCACCACGTAGTACGGCAGCGGCTTCAGGTCCTCGGCGGCGAGCGCGCTCTCCCCCTCGGAGAGCGCCAGCCGCTGCTGCACCTGCGGGTCCTGGATGGCGCGGTTGTAGTAGGCGATCGAGCGGACGTGGACCTCGGCGAGCAGCCGGTAGCGCCGCTCCATCTCCGCCACCGCCCAGCGCAGCGCGTTGGCCGCCTTCTTGGGGTCGACGACGACCTCGGCCTTCAGGTGCGGGATGTCGGCGTAGACGCCGAGCTCGATGCGCTTGGGGTCGATGAAGATGAACTGCACCTCGTCGCGCGTGGCGCGGTAGATGATCGAGGTGATCATCGCCTGGAGGCCGACGCTCTTGCCGGCGCCGGTCGCGCCCGCGACCAGCAGGTGCGGCATCCCGGCGAGGTCGGCGTAGTAGGGCTGGCCGTGGATGTCGGTGCCCAGGGCGACGGTCAGGACCGACGGCGCCTTCTTGAAGCGCTCGTCGGCGAGCAGGGCGCCGAGGCGGATCGTGGCGCGCTCGCGGTTCGGCACCTCGATGCCCAGGGTCGAGCGCCCGGCCATGCGGTCGATGCGCACCGACTCGGCGCGCAGCGCCAGGGCGAGGTCGTCCTGGAGGTTGACGATCTGCGCCACCTTGACCCCGGGCGCCGGCTGGAACTCGTAGACGGTGATGACCGGCCCCGGGCTGATCCCCTCGACGGTGCCCTCGACCCCGAACTCGGCGCAGCGCGCGCGGATGACCTCCCCCAGGCGCACGAGCTCCGCCTCGTCGATGCCGCCGCGCGGCTCGTCGAGCGAGAGCAGGTTGATCGGCGGCAGCGCGCCGGGGACGGCCGGGGCGTTGAAGAGGGGCTCCTGCCGCGCATTCTTCGCGCCGCGCGCCGCGCCGCCGCGCTCGCCGGCGGCCGGGCGCGGAGCCGTGGCGGGGCGCGGCCGCTCGGGGGCGAGATCGAGGTCCCCGAGCTCGCCGGCCGCCGCCGGCGCGGCGGCCACGCGGCGGATCCCGAGGTCGCCCTCGCCGTGCCGGGTCGTCACCCGCAGCGGCAGGTCGATGTGGCCTGGCCCGGCGGCCGGCGCCGGCAGGAGACCGTGCGGCGCGACGACGGGCAGCTGCGGCTCCTCCTTCCGCTGCTTCTCCTCCGCGGCGCGCTGGAGGTGCTTGGCGACGACGCGGCGGCGCGCCTTCTCCTTGGCCGTGCGCTCCTTGCGCCGCGCGCGGGCGAGCTGCCACTCCTGCCAGGCGTGCGCGAGGCGGGCGCGCAGGGTGCGCAGCAGGTCGTCGAGCGTCGACTGGACGGCGAGGAGCGCGCCGGCGACGAGCGCGAGAAGCAGGACGACCAGCGACCCCGCGAGGCTGAGGCGGGCGAGGAGGGCCTCGGCGAGGACGACGCCCAGGGCGCCGCCCGCGGGGACCGTCCCCTCGCGCCAGGGGACGTCGGCGATCAGCACCTGGAGGAGCGCCGGCAGGGCGGCGAGGAGGAGCAGCGCGCCGATGCCGCGGCCGACGACCTTCTCGGCCTCGCGCCGGCGCAGGCGCCGCCAGCCGCCGACGAGGAGGAAGAGCGGCACCGCGAGGCACGAGGCGCCGAGGAACTGGAAGCCGAGCGCGGCCACCTCCGCCCCCACCGGGCCGGCGGCGTTGCGGGTGCGCGAGGCCTCCGAGACGGTGCGGTGGAAGAAGCTCGGGTCGCCGGGGTGGTAGGTGCCGAGGGCGAGGCCGAGGAAGAGGGCGGTCGCGACGAGGAGGACGCCGAGGAGCTCCCGGCTCTTCTCCGGCGACAGCGCCGGCCGCGCCGCGCCGCGCTTCCTGGTGACGACGAGAGGCACGTGTGTCGGCGCCCGGGTCCCGTTCAGGTCGAGGATGAAGGATTCGGCACTAAGTAGCGATGAAGTCTAGCACAGCGCCGGCGGCCGCCCGGTGCAGGGCGAGGAGGTCGGCGAGGCCCAGCCGCTCGGCGCGGGCGCCCGGCGGGAGGCCGGCGGCGGCGAGCGCGCGCTCCGCCTCCTCGCGCCCCCAGCCGGCGGCGAGGGCGTTGCGCAGGGTCTTCCGGCGTTGGCCGAAAGCGAGCCGGACGGTGGCGAGGAAGGCGGGCATCTCGGCCGGCGGCAGCGGCGGCGGGTGGAGCTCGAGGCCGACGAAGGCGCTCTCGACCTTCGGCGGCGGGCGGAAGCTCCCCGGCCGCACGCGGCCGAGGACGGTCGCCCGCGCGTAGCAGGCGACGAGCACGCTGAAGCTGCCGTATGCCGGGTCGCCCGCCGTCGCGACGATCCGCTCCGCCACCTCCTTCTGCACCAGGAAGGCGGCGCGCGGGACCCGATCGCCGTGCGGCAGGAGGCGCTCGAGGATCGCGGTCGCGACGTTGTAGGGCAAGTTGCCGGCGACGAGCGCCGGCGGCGGCAGGCGGGACCAGCCGAGATCGAGCGCGTCGCCGACGAAGAGAGCGAGCCGCGGGTCCGGGAGACTGCGTCGCAGCGCGAAGGCCCACGCTGGGTCGAGCTCGAAGCCGACGACCCGCCGCGCACCGGTGGCGAGCAGCTCGCGCGTGAGCGTTCCGCCCCCGGGCCCGATCTCCACCACCCTCTCCCCCGCCGGCCGCAGGAACCCCACGAGCGGCCGGCAGAGCGTCCCCGAGACGAGGTGATGCTGCCCCAGCCCCTTGCGCAGCGGCGGCCGGTTCGCGGCAGGAGGCCTACGACGTTGAATCCCACTCCTCCCGGGTCACGCCCGCCTGCCGGAGAATTCGGGCGAGGAGGTCCACCGCGATCGAGCCGCCGTGTGGGTTCGGGAGGATCAGCCTCACGCTGCCGCGGACGAGGAACTGATGGCGACCGCCGGAGAATGGTCCCTCGAACCCCAGCGCGCGCAGTCGCCGCACGAGCTCGCTGCGGCTGACTGGCGCGAGGCGGCTCACGCGAGCTTGCGGGGCAGCTCCAGGACGAGTTCGCCCGCCGGGGGAAGCTCCATCCCTCGTGCGACCGAGAAGAAGACCCAGTCCTCCAGTGCTCCCCGCAGGTTGCGTCGGCACTCCTCCAAAGTCGACCCCGCCGCCCAGAGTCCTGGAAAGCCCTGGATCTCGCCGTAATATGGCTGATCGCCTTCGATCTTCTCGTAGGAGGCCTGCTCCATCGCCGCATCCAGATAGTCGAGCAGCATCGGTCTTCTCCTCATTCACTCTACCAGCCGAGCCGGCCGACTCGCTGCCACACTGCGGATCGGCGACGCGAGCAACGCGTGGAGAATCTTCTTCAGGGTCGATGCTTCGAGAACGCGGCCGAACGTGCGGGCTGGCCGGGGAGGTCCTGCGATCCCGGGGAAACGATCCGGCGCGAGGAAGTATGCACCTCCTTCCGTGACGCATACACCTCCGGGCGAGCCGGAATCGATTCCCGGTCGCGGGAATACACCGTAGAGGCGGAGAATTGCACCTCCCGACGTAAGGGAATCCATTCCGGGGCGGCGGGAATCGATTCCCCGCGGTTCGGGATCGATTCCCAGGCGTCGGAAGGCATTTCTTTTCCCTCCGGAAGCGTATTTCTCCTCGCCGGCAGGGATTGCGAGCGCCCCGCATGTACCTCCTCCTGTCTCAGAGGTGCATTCCTCTTTGCCGGCCGGTGTTCCAGGGGACTGGGAGGTTTCCCCGCCGTCTCGGCAGAGGCGCGCCTATACTCGCTGCCGTGACCCTCGAGAGCCTTCCCGGCGGCGACCTCGTACGCGAAGGGATCGCGGATCTGGAACGAGGCGTCGAGTCGGTGCCCGCGCTCCTCGTCTCGATCGGCGCGCCGCGCCTGCGCCGTCTCGGGTTCGTGCTGCCGGGCGAGGTGTTTGCCTCCCCCGAGCACCGGCTCTACGAGCTCCTCGCGGAGACCGACCCGGACTCGGCCCACTCGCGTTACAACGCCCTTGTGCGGCGCCTCGTCAGCTTCGAGAACGCGGCCGAATGCGCCGCCCGGTAGACCGCGAGCGGCTCGGCCGCTTCATGCGCGCGCTGGGCCAGGAGGTCGGAGAAGACGTGCGCGTCTACCTAACCGGAGGCGCCACCGCGGTGCTCTACGGCTGGCGGACGAGCACGATCGACGTGGACGTCAAGCCGGAGCCGGAGGCCGACAGCTTCTTCCGCGCCTTACCAGCGCTCAAAGAGCGGCTCGAGATCAACGTCGAGCTTGCCGCCCCCGACCATTTCATCCCTGAGCTGCCCGGCTGGCGCGAGCGCAGCCCGTTCGTCGCCCGCGAGGGACGGCTCTCCTTCCACCACTACGACCTCTACGCCCAAGCACTCGCAAAGCTCCAACGCGGCCACGACCAAGACCTGGCAGATGTTCACGAGTTCCTCGACCGTGGGCTCGTCGAGCGGGAGGAGCTCCTGCGGTTCTTCACCGCGATCGAGCCGCAGCTTTACCGATATCCGGCAATCGATCCCGAGAGTTTCCGCCGGGCCGTAGAACAAGCTACGGGAGGCATTCATAATTAGAAATTTCTTCATGCCCGTCCGATTCGTGGCGGATAAGATCCTACGTGGCTTGCTCGCGGGGCGAGTCCGTTTCAGGCCAAGCATCATCTTCCCCGCCCTTAATGTAGCCGCCCCGGCGAAACAGCGGAAAGGTCGGAGGCGGCGCACCAAGCACGACGTCCGCATACCTCCACTGTACGTGACGATAAAAGTCCAAAATGTCGAGCAACACTCGGCGCTCTAGTGTGGTCAGGCCATCGTCGACCGCACGGCCAGCGAGAAGCCTGTCAACCTGCGCCTGGCGCGCCTCCTCTAATGAGCTGTGCTCACGGATGAGGGTTCCTCGAGCCTTCGCAACGGGGTCATACAAGTATCCGAACCCCAACAGGACCAATCCGAACACTACACACGAAGTCCAGAAAGTTGCGTCGATGTAACCGGATGAGTACCAACGGCGCACCCGCTGATCGCTAAACAGGATGTATAAAAGGTTCACAAGTCGGCCGAGCGTTGGGTCGACGCTCACGAGCTTAATTCCCGCGAAAATTGATAGCCCGAAACCACTAGCAATGAGGAGGACTTTTCGCCAGTTAAAGGACCTGTACAGCGAAAACGGAATTGAGCGTACCTGTGTCGCGTAGAGGGGGATCAGGAGACCGAGAATTGAGGCGATGCCGCTTGCCAAAGCGAACCACGGCGACCGGGAAATGGCCTGTAGTGTGTCACGTGGGTCACTTATGGCGCCGTGAGCTTGCGGAGGAGTAGGCGGAAACGAATCAGGAGGTGTGTCAGCCCCGAAAGTGCCTCCGCCGCTACCACCCCCGAAACCGCTTTGAAAAGCGAGCTGGACATCGCGCCGAGGCACTGGAGGCACATCGCCCAATAGACTCGGAGCACGTCCAAAAAGAAGAGCTATCAGCAGGAAGAGGGGGTGGAGCCTGCGCATTAGTGGCTACGACCTCGCTCGAACGAACTTACCCTAAGACCAAATGGTTACCGCCGGCAGTCGGCAATCCACACCGCGTCGGGGCGCCATGAATTTGACCTCTCAATTGGGTAGCTACTATAGCAGGGATGCTCAAGCTTCCCTTGACAGGGGTCAGTACTGCCTGACCGGAACCAAGCGCGGCGCCGACGGGGCGCCCGCCGCTGGCGCTCGCCGCCGCGTTGGAGCGGCGAGCGCGGGGGGAGTTGAAGCGAGCAGGCGCGGAGGGTGCGGGCGGCGGGGCGCCGCTCCCGAACGGCCTGCGGACGGTGGAGCGGAAGCGAGCGGGTGCCGGGCCTGCGGCTGTCGGGGCGGTGGCTGCGGGCGGCGAGGTTCGAGCTCGGGCAGGCTTACGAGGTGGAGGTGCGCTCGGGGAGGCTGGTGATCCGGGCGCTTTGAGTCGCCCGCGGCCGGGAGGCGCCGCCGCCAGGAAACCGGCCGATGCCTGTCGGCGTTCGCCGAGCTTTGTGGACGCGCTACGACCGTCGTAGACGCGCTACGAGCGTCGCGGAACGCCCGTGACCGTCGTAGACGCGCTACCAACGTCGCGGAGCGCCCGCGACCGTCGTAGAGCGCCTACGAGCGTAGCGGAGCGCCCGCGACCGTCGTGGAACGCCCACGAGCGTCGTCGAACCCTTTCGTCCTCCCTAAGGGACGAGCCCGGGATGCGAGCCTCGCCCGCCTACGGCTCACTGGCGAGCCGGCAAGCTCCAGGCCCGCACGCGACAGCGGTCGCTGATCCGACGGCTACGCCAGCCGCCCGCTCCAGCACTGGCAGTCATCGGGATCGCAGACGATGTACGCAGGCTGGCAGTAATAGTACCTGCCGTTCTGGTACTTGCAGAACTGCCCCCACTGCTTTCCCTGACAGAGCGAAGCACTGCAGGAACCGCAGGCCGTGCTCGACTGCCTGGTCGGAAGCTTCGCCTCCGCGCACTCCGCAGGCGCCGGGACGGAGAAGATGGCCGCCTCGTGCGCACTCCGAGGCTATGGGCGCGCCGTCTGACGATCCACGCCCGTGCGCCGCCGTCCGGTGCCGAATTGGCGTCGGCGGGGGGCGAACGCGCCTCTTGAGCCCGTCGTCCCAGGGCTTTACGGGCTCCGGCCGTGGCACTTCACTTGCAGCCCCGGCCCCCGGATGGAGCCCACGCTCTCGACGCCCCCGTCTGCGCCCGCGCCGGCCGCCGTGCCGCCGCTCGACGTCGACCGCGAGACGCTGGCGCTCAAGCGGGTCGAAGGGGAGCTGCGCAAGGTCATCGTCGGGCAGGACTACCTGCTCGACCGGCTGCTCGTCGGCCTCCTCGCGCGCGGGCACGTGCTCATCGAAGGGGTGCCGGGGCTGGCCAAGACGCTGGCGGTCAAGACGCTGGCGCAGACCCTGGCGATCGCCTTCCAGCGCATCCAGTTCACGCCCGACCTCCTGCCGGCCGACCTCGTCGGGACGCTGATCTACGACCAACGCACCGGCCAGTTCGTGCCGCGCACGGGTCCCATCTTCACCAACCTCCTCCTCGCCGACGAGATCAACCGCGCGCCGGCCAAGGTGCAGGCCGCGCTCCTCGAGGCGATGGAGGAGCGGCAGGTGACGCTCGGCGACCGCACGCACCTGCTGCCCGAGCCGTTCATGGTCCTGGCGACGCAGAACCCGATCGAGCAGGAGGGCACCTACCCGCTCGCCGAGGCGCAGGTCGATCGCTTCATGCTCAAGCTCAAGGTCGGCTACCCCTCGCGTGCCGAGGAGGCCGAGATCCTCGAGCGCATGCTCGTCGAGCGCGAGATCCCGGTGGCGCCGGTGCTCGACGCCGAGCGCCTCCTCGCCCTGCGCCGCGCCGCCGACTCGGTCTACCTCGACGCCAAGCTCAGGGGGTACGTCCTCGACCTGGTCGGCGCGACGCGCGACCCGCGCGCGGCCGGCCTCGGCGAGGCGGCGGCGCTGATCGCCTTCGGCGCCTCGCCGCGCGGCACGCTCTATCTCGCGCGCGCCGCCAAGGCGATGGCGCTGGTGCGCGGGCGCGGCTACGTCATCCCCGAGGACGTCAAGGAGATCGCGGCCGACGTCCTGCGCCACCGGCTGATCCCCACCTACGAGGCGGAGGCCGAGGAGATCTCCGCCGACGACCTCGTCGCCCGCCTGCTCGACCGCATCCCCGTCCCCTAGGTCCTGATGCTGGAGGCCCTCGGCCGCCTCGTCCGCCGGCAGCCGGCAGCCCGCAGCGAGGCGCGCCGCGCGCGCGCCGCGGCGCGCCTGCCGGCCGACCTCATGGCGAAGGTGCGGCGGATCGAGATCGCCACCAACCGGCTCGTCGACCAGGGGGTGGCGGGCGACTACCACTCGGTCTTCAAGGGACGCGGCATGGAGTTCGCCGAGGTGCGCCCCTACCAGCCGGGGGACGACGTGCGCTCGATCGACTGGAACGTCACGGCGCGGATGGGGGCGCCCTACGTCAAGCAGTACGTCGAGGAGCGGGACCTGACGGTGTTCCTCGCCGTGGACGTCTCGGGGAGTCTCTCGTTCGGCTCGCGCGCGATCCTCAAGCGCGAGCTGGCGGCGGAGATCTCGGCGCTGCTCGCCTTCGCGGCGGTGCGCAACCAGGACCGGGTGGGCGCGGCGCTGGTCTCGGACCGGCTGGAGCTCTTCCTGCCGCCGCGGCGGCGGCGGACGCACGTGCTGCGGCTGGTGCGGGAGGTGCTGGAGCGGCAGGCTCACGGCGGGACGGACCTGGAGGCGGGGCTCGGGGCGGTGCTCGCGACGCTGCGGCGGCGGTCGGTGCTCTTCGTGGTGTCGGACTTCGTGGGGGCGCCTTGCACGACGGCGCTCAAGTCGGCGGCGGCGCGGCACGATCTCATCGTGGTCGAGATCGTGGAACCGCGGGACCTGGAGCTGCCGGCGGTGGGGCCGGTCGTGGTGCGGGACGCGGCGCCCGGGCGGGTGGGGGTGGGGACGGGGCGGCGGCGGAAGGGGCGGGAGGCGGCGCGGCGGCCGGAGGAGCGGGCGGAGCTCAAGCGGCTGTTGCGGCGGCTCGGGGTGGATCACCTGGAGCTGCGCACGGACCGGCCGTATCTGCCGACGCTGCTGGCGTTTTTCGAGCAGCGGCGGCGGAGGCTGCAGCGGTGAGAAAACTACTAACTGCGGGTGCCGTCGGGAGGGCCGGTGTGGGGGCGCGGAGGCTCTCCTGCGCGCCGTGCGCTCCCTTGATGTCCGCGCTGCGCGTGCCGGTCCGGACCGATGGTGCACTCATTCGGGTCGTGCCTTCGCTGCGTCTGAAGAGGTTTGCGGAGGGGAGCGGACGGGAGCGCCCGGTGCTCGGAGACCTCCGCGCCCCGGGCACCGGTGTGCGCCGATTCGGAATGGTGCTTTTCCTTGCTTGTTCTTCCGTGGCTTTCGGGCAGGAGAGTCCGCGGGTGGATGTGTGGCTGCTTCCGGAGACGATCACGGTCGGGGAACGCGTGCAGGCGGAGCTGACGCTGGTTGGGGCTGAGGGGGTGGTGGGGGCGCCGCGATTTCCGACCTGGAAGCGGGGGTGGGGGGCGGCGGAGGTGCTCGCGGCCGGGGAGGTGGAGCGGGTCGGGGCCGTCTGGCGGCAGCGGTTGGTGGTGACGGGGTTCGCGCCGGGGGCGCTCGGGCTGCCGCCGGTCGATATCGCGGTGCCGCTCGCGGGTCGGACGGTACGGGCGCGGACGCCCGAGGGGCTGGCGATCGAGGTGCGGTCGGTGCTGCCGCCGGGGGTCGAGGACCCCGAGCCGAAGCCGGAGGCGCCGCCGGTGGGGCTGCCGATCGGGGAGCGGTTCTGGTGGACGCTGGCCGGAGCCGGGCTCCTGCTCGCGGGGGCGATCGCGCTCTACGCCTGGAGCCGGCGCGGGGTCGAGGGGGCGGAGACGGCGCCGGTCCTCGAGCCGCTGCCCGAGCTGGTGGCGGAGCTGGACCGCCTCGGGAGCGAGGACTCTTCGCTGCGGGCGCACACGCGGCTGTCGCAGGCGCTGCGGCGGTATCTCGGGCGGGCGCTCGGCTTCTCCGCGCTCGAGCGGACGACGACGGAGATCCACCGCCACCTCGTCGCGCGCCGCGTGCCGGCGCCGCTGGTGCGGCGGGCGGTCGAGCTGCTGCGCGCCTGCGACCTGGTGAAGTTCGCGCGCGTCGAGGTGGGGCGCGAGCAGACGGCAGGGCGCGTGGACCAGGCGCGCGGCGTCGCGGAGGAGATGGAGCGGGAGCTGCACCCCGTCGAGCCGGCGGAGACCTCCGCCGCGACCCGCGAGGCCGCCTAGGGGAGCGCGCCGTGGCGTCCTTCCCCCATCTCGCCGACCCGCTCTGGCTCCTGGGCCTCCTGGCGCTGCCGGCTCTCGCCTGGTGGCACCACCGCCGCCCGGCCTTCGGCGCGCTGACCTACAGCCGGCTGCCGGCGCGCGCCGGCGGGGTCTGGCGGCTCCATCTCCCGTTCTACGCCCGCCTCGCCGCGCTCGCCTGCCTGGTCGTGGCGCTGGCCCGGCCGCAGCTCGGCTACGCCTGGGAGGAGAGCCTGACCGAAGGCATCGACATCCAGGTGGTGCTCGACGTCTCCGGCAGCATGGGGGCCGAGGACTTCCGGCCGGACAACCGCCTGGCGGTGGCGCAGCAGGTGGTCAAGGAGTTCGTCGCCGGCCGGCCGGCCGACCGCATCGGGCTGGTGGTCTTCGCCGGCGCCGCGATGAGCCGCGCGCCGCTCACCACCGACCGCCAGATGCTGGCGCTGATCGTCGACTCGCTCGAGCTCCACACCCTGCCCGACGGCACCGCGATCGGCGTCGCCCTCGCCAACGCCGCGGCGCGCCTCAAGGACAGCGCGGCGCGCAGCAAGGTGGTGCTCCTGGTGACCGACGGCGTCAACAACGCCGGCGAGATCGACCCGCGCTCGGCGGCGGCGCTGTGCGGGGGGCTGGGGATCAAGGTGCACACGATCGGCGTCGGCCGCGAGGGCGGAGGGCCGGTGCTGGTGCCGATCCGGGTGACCGACCCGGTGACCGGCGAGGCGGTTCTGCGGCGGATGCCGATGCGGCTGCCCGTCGACACCGAGCTGCTCGGGGCCATCGCCCGCCGCACCGGCGGCCGCGCCTTCCTCGCCACCGACCCGGAGAGCCTGCGCGGCGTCTTCCAGGAGATCGACCGGCTGGAGCGGACGCCGCTCAAGGTCAAGCGCTACGTCCGCTACCAGGAGGCCTTCCCGCCGCTCGTCTGGACGGCGCTCGGGCTCCTGCTGCTGCCGCTCGCGGCGGCCTTCGCGCAGGTGACGGCCGAGCCATGAGCTGGGGCGCGCCCGACCTCCTCTGGCTCGCGCTGCTCGCTCCGGCGGCGGCGGCCGCCGCGGCCTGGGCCTGGCGCCGCCGCCTCGCCGCGGCGGCGGCGTGGGCGGCGCGCGG
>DASUNQ010000276.1:0-2547 GCA_036277075.1 Thermoanaerobaculia bacterium | reverse complement strand
ACGGCGGGCTCGAGCCTGCTGCGCGGGGTCGAAGCCCCCGAGGGGTGGGAGGACCGCGCGCGGGCCGCCTTCCTCGAGGGCTACTTCGGCCGCGTCGAGCCGTCGCTGCTGCCGCCCGGCGAGGCGCCGACGCGGCAGCTGCTGGCGGTGTTCGAGCTGGAGAAGGCGGTCTACGAGCTCCGCTACGAGCTCAACAACCGGCCCGACTGGGTGGCGATCCCGGTCGCCGGCATCCTCCGCCTGCTCGAGAGCGACGACTAGCTCAGGGATAGATCTCCCCGGCGAACCAGGTGCTGGCGGTGATCCACTCGTTGCCGTAGCCGCCCCAGCCCTGGTTGATGTAGAAGCAGCGGTCGTAGACGACCTCGTCCCAGCACACGAAGGCCACGCACTTGCGCACGATCCGCTCCTGGTACGCGTAGCCGTAGGCGAGCGCGTAGTGCTGGAACCAGTCGATGCCGATGACGGCGGGCGTGTCGCGGAACTTGATCGAGTCGCGTGCGTAGTCGCGCAGGCGGGTCTCGTGGATGCCGGCGATGTTGTAGTGCGTCTCCATGCGCGTGCCCGTGCGCCCCGACAGGTAGCCGCTCGCCCCGGGCATGGTCGCCGGGTGCGTGGCTCCCTGGCCCAAGGCGCAGAACGTGTCGACCCAGCCGTTGAGCTCCTCGATCACGTTCTCGACGCCGCTGTCCTGCACCAGCGGGGCGACGGCGTTGGCGCCGCGGCCGCCGTTGGCCTTGTAGAGGCCGTTGCGGGCGGACCAGTAGCTGTTGCCGTTCTCCGCTTGGTAGTCGCCCCAGCAGAAGAGCATCGCCCAGGCGACGGGCCCGCAGCCCACCTGGCAGTTGCCGTAGGTGAACTGGTCGTAGGCCGGCTGCTCGGCGTGTCCGCCGGCGGCCCAGTAGTAGTCCCAGGTCATCGGTCGCGCTCCTCTCCGGCGGTACGGCGGTTGGACTTGGTGTCCGGAGCCACGAGGAAGAACGGCAGGCGTTCAGTCAGGCCGCTGCCGTACACGATGGTCAGGTCGAAGGTCGCCTCGCGGTCGAACGGGGTCGACGCGGCGGACAGCTCGAGCACCGGCGGCACGCCGGGCTTCGCGATCCGCTGGAGCCGTACGGCGCCCGCGGTCTCGCCGCTGAGCGACGCCTGGGCCTGCGGCTCGAGCAGCGCCACGCGTTGCGGCCGGCCGGTCATGAGGCCCTCGCCGGACTTGGCGACGAGATCGTCGATCGCCCACGTCTCGGCGGCGCGGCGCTCGAGCTCGGCGAGGAAGGGGCGCAGGCGCTCGCCGTAGCCGCTGCGCAGCTCCGGCCAGCTCTTGAAGGCGCGCAGCCGGATGTCCGCCGGCGTGGCGCCGCTGTGCGTGACCTTGTGTGTGGCGCCGTTGAGGTCCGCGTCGTGCGCGACCGGAGAGTCCGGCGCCGCGACCGTGGCGGCGATCTTGCCGCGGGCCTGCTCGAGCGCGGGGAGGCCTTCGACCAGCAGCGGGAGGTCGCCGAGCTGGGCGGCCTTCTGGCCGGCGGCGTCCTCGCCGACGTAGGCGAGGCTGTCGAGCTTGTACAGCCGCGCGATCGTCTTGCCGCTCTCCTCGGCGAGCGCCTCCAGGCGCCGGCTCACGGGCTCCTGATCGAAGCTCCAGTGAGGAAGGGGATAGTCGTGGCGGCCTGCCGAGACGACGATGAAGCCCTGGGGCTCGACCTCGAACTCGTAGTACGCGACGTCAGTCCGGTCCGGTCGCCGGATCGGGACCACGTTGGTCGCGAGTCGCGCCTCGCGGGCACCGGGGCCGATCTCCGTCTCGCGCACCGCTTCGAGGTGCTGGGCCGCTCGGCGGCGCACCGCGAGCGGCACCTGGGATGCGGGGATCCTCATGAGTCACTCCTTGTGGGGGTCATTACGGCGGGTATGACCCTCGGCCGGGGCGCGAGGTTGGAAACGAGCTAGCAGCGCGGCGCCGGCAGCCGGCCGCGGGCGGACCGCGCCCGGTACGGCCGCAGCTGCCGGACGATGCGGCGCATGTCCGAGAGCCGCATGCGGCCCGTGTGCCGGATGCCCGTCACCGTGCGGCCGCTGACCACATACGTGGCGCTCTCGCGGCCCTGGTAGAGGACGAGCGCGCCCCGCATGCGGAAGCGGCGTTGCGGATTCCGTGGGAGGTCGCAGTGCCTGTCGGCCGTGAGCTGGATGCTGTCGGTGCAGCCGTCGAAGCTCGCGCAGTCCTCGTAGAAGAGGAAGTGGACGCGGTCCTCCCGGAACACGCTGGAGAGCATCAGCCCGTCGTGGAGCGGGCCGAGCCAGAGCCCGCCGCGCAGGCGCGGCAGGCGCGGAGGGGCGGCCCGTGTCGGCCGCTCGTCCGGGTTGCAGCTGCCCGGATCGAAGCGGCTCCCGCTGGCCGGCCGCCACGCCGGCTGGTTGCTCTCCGGCACGCCGTTGGTCAGCCACGTCATGCAGGTTCCGTCGGCGGCGATCGAGTAGACCTCGTCGGTGTCGTGCCAGATACCGCCGCGGGACGGCAGGTTGCGGTCGCTGCTGAAGAGGATCCGCGAT
>DASUNQ010000275.1:0-9056 GCA_036277075.1 Thermoanaerobaculia bacterium | reverse complement strand
GGGTCGTAGCTCACGGCGAGGGTGAGCAGCTGGCCCGCCAGCAGGTGCTGCGAGCTGTCGAGCAGGTAGCCGGCGAGGCTCACCAGAATGCGGGCGGCGACGACCCGGGCGGCGTCGCTGCCGGCGTGGCGCTCGTAGAGCACCGCCAGGTCGCGCGCCATGCCGCGGGCGTGGGCGGTGAGCAGCAGGTGGCGCCGCTCCCCCTGCTCGATGTGCCGGCGGTAGACGTCGTGGTGGAGGTCCGCCATCGGCACCAGGACCTCGAGACTGGCCCCCGCCAGCTCCTGGATCACCTTCTCCTCGGCCTTGAGCAGGACCTTGCGCGCCTCGATGTCGCCTTCGCGCACGACGGCGGCCTCGATCGCCATCAGCCGCCGCGCGGCCGCGTCGGCCTCGCCGGCGGCCCAGAGGGCGAGGGCGCTGCGGTAGAGGCCCTGGATGCGCTCCTCGCCGAGCCGCTCGCCCGGCTGCAGGCCGAGCTCGGCGGCGCTCGTGCGGTCGGCGCGCGGGATCGACTCGGCGGCCGCGGGCGGCACCAGCGCCAGCGCAGCGAGGAGGACGAGCGGCACGCCCCGCGCCCACTGTTGCACGACTCCTGTCACGGTTCGGCCAAGGTAGCGCACCGCGCGCGTGAGGGCAACCCCCCGGTTGCGCAATTGCTGGCGCCGGGCGTCGCTCAGCGCCGCCCCCCCTTGCCCCGGCCGCGCCCGCGCTTGCCGGCGGCCGGCGGCGCCGGCTTCGGCACGTCGAGCGACCAGAGGAGCATCTCGACCGCCAGCGGCGAGAGCTGCGCCGTCGACGGCGCGAACCCGGCGCTCGCCTCCGGCCCGAACATGAACGGGAAGAGGTTCACCGGCGGGATCTCGCCGTCGAACTGCTCGTTGATGGCCTCGATGAAGAGGTTGGCGACGTAGGCGTAGCCGAAGGGGGTCGGGTGGACGCCGTCGTAGGAGAAGAAGCCGCCGGTCAGGAAGGCGGTGGTGTAGGTCACGCCGCCGATCGTCACCCCGCGCTGCGCCACCTCGTTGAACTCGCTGTGGATGTCCATGACCGCCGCGCCGAACTGGTTGGCGTAGGTCTGGATGATGCCGTTGAGCGCGGCGGTGCGCGCCCGGATCGTCGCCACCTCGGCCGCCGAGAGGACGACCTCGTCGGGCAGCGGCGTACCCCGGCCGCCGAGCGCCAACGGGATGCCGATCCCCTGCCCGAGCAGCGACGCGGCCGAGAGCAGCACGAAGTCCCCCGGGCCGACGCCGACGAGCGGCACCGGGTTGCCGCCGACCAGCACCAGCTGGTTGTTCCGCGGGTCGACGACGAAGCGCGGGATCGTGGTCACGAAGGGGATCGCGGTGACGTCGGGGATGTTGCCGACCGCCATCTTCGCGCCGGCGGCGTTGAGCCGCATGAGAATGTCCCGGAAGTAGAGCTCGAAGCGCGGGGCGCTGGTCAGGGTGACGTCGTCGATGACCCGCCCCGAGGTCGCCGCGCCCAGCACGTCGTTGTTGCCCACCCAGACGGTGGCGAAGGTCGGCTGCAGCGCCAGCGCCTGCTGGAGCTGGGTGCCCTGGCCGCGCAGCACCAGGTCGTGCAGGCCGCCGGTGACCGTGGCCACCACGTCCTGGGCGTCGGCGCCCGGCACCCCGAGGTTGTTGTAGGGGCGCGGCAGGTTGAGGTTGACCGGCTGGCCCGG
This sequence comes from Thermoanaerobaculia bacterium, assembly GCA_036277075.1. Lineage (GTDB taxonomy): Bacteria > Acidobacteriota > Thermoanaerobaculia > Multivoradales > UBA5704 > DASUNQ01. The sequence goes on along the minus strand of DASUNQ010000275.1, from coordinate 7,366 downwards.
CGCGTTGGACTTCGGGGTGAGGACCGTCGGGAACAGGCCGCGCAGCGCCAGCAGGGGCGGGATGCCGGGGGCGGAGACCAGCGGCTGCTCGAAGCCGGTGGCGGTGCCGTGCACCTGCCGCCAGATGAGCGCCGGGTAGCTGTTGGCCTGGACCTCGCGCACCAGGCCGCCGGACATGAAGCCGGCGGTCAGACTGTCGCCGATCGCCACGTAGCGCGAGAAGTTGGCGGTGCCGGTGTCGACCTGGGCGCCGGCGGAAGCGGCGCCGGAGAGCAGGAGGAGGAGGGCGCAGAGCGCGATCTCGAGCGGGCGGCGGGTGCGGGACGGGTGCATGCTTCGTTTCTCCTTGCGTGGCCGCTCGCGCGCGGTCACCAGTTGACGGTCAGACCGAAGAGCCAGGCCTTCTGGTTGTAGGTTCCGAAGAAGTCGTTGCCCTCTTCGTCGAAGCTCTCGTCGCGCTCGCGCTCGTCGAAGGTGAGGTACATGACCGCGAGGTCGAAGTCGAAGCCTCCGGTGTGTCCCCAGCCGAAGGTGACGCCGTGGCGGTCGGAGTCGGGCAGCAGCGGCGAGACCGCCGGCTCCGGCTGCGGCGTCTCGTCGAAGACGTAGCCGAAGCGCAGCTGGGTGGCGGGCGAGAGCGTCCAGCGCAGGCCGGCGCGGTAGTTGTTGGCGTCCTCCCACTCCTCGGGGATGGTGGCGTCGGGCAGGTCGCCGCCGGTGAAGTCGATGACGATCGTCTCGACGCTGCTCCAGCCGGTGCGGTTGACGTCGGTCTCGAGCAGCAGGTTCGGCGAGAGCGCGAAGGCGAGCCCCAGGCTCGCCATGTCCGGGAACTCGAGGGCGGTCGCCACCGGCAGGTCGCGGTCGAAGGGCAGGCGGGCGGCGATGATCGGGTCGAAGGGCGTGCCGGTCGCGATCTGCGTCAGTCGCGCGTCCCCTTCGTAGTCGACGTCGATGCCGCTGCGGTAGGCGAGCCCCCAGGAGAAGCTGCTGCCGACGCGGTGGAGCAGGCCGGCGTTCCAGCCGAAGCCCTCGCCGAAGTCGCTCTCGAGCTCGAGGGCGCCGATGTCGGAGACGCGCTGGGTGAAGGGATTGATGGCCGGCACGCGGCGGGCGAGCTGGACGTCGGAGAAGCGGGCGACGGCGCCGAAGCCGAGCCCGAAGTTGGGGGTGAGCTGCCAGCCGATCGTGGGGTTGACGTCGACGGCGCGGAGCTCGGCGCGGGTCGAGAGGAAGCGGCCGCTGAACTCGGCCGGGTCGGCCCACTCGGTGGCGAGGCCGAAGGGGCTGTTGATCCCCAGCCCGAACTTCCAAGTGTGGTTGATCGGCTGCACCCAGTAGAGGTGCGGCGGGAACTCGGAGAGGGTCTCCTGCTCCTCGCGGACCCCCGGCCCCGGGAAGGGCGCCGCGCCCTCGAAGTCCGCCTCGACGGAGCGGATCCAGGTGAACCCGGTCGCGATCTCCCGCCGGGTGAAGAAGGCCACGCCGCCGGCGTTGTGGAAGAGCGCCGACGGATCGTCGGCCTGGGCGGTGAAGGCGCCCGCCATGCCCATCGCCTTGGACCCCTGCTCGAAGATCCCGAAGCCGGCCCCGCGGCCCGGCGCCGACGCCGCCAGCCCGAGGGCGGCGATCCCCACCACCTTCCAGAACGCGCCTCGCATGCTCACTCTCCTCTTGTGGATCGGAACGGGAAGAACGACGCGGCACACTAACCCGGCCCCCGGGGGGAGTCAAACCGCGCGCCGCCCCGCGCCGGGAGTAGAGTAGGCGCCCGGAGGATACGGAGATGCGGTTCGAGCACGAGGTCCAGGAACAGACCTTCCACCGGGTCGACGAGTACCTGCGCGAGCTGTTCGACGAGCCGTACCACGACCCGGCGACGGACCACTTCTACGTCCGCTACGGCACCACGGTCCTGGAGATCTCGGTCGAGCCCTACGGCCCCGAGGAGGCGGTGGTCACGGTCATGTCCTACTGCGTGCAGGGGGTCGAGGTGAGCGAGGAGCTGCTGCTCGGCCTGCTCGAGCTCAACCACGGCATCCTCTTCGGCTCCTTCTCGCTGGTGGGCGACGACATCTTCATCGCCCACTCGCTCTTCGGCCACTCCCTCGAGCGGCGCAACCTCCTCGGCGCGATCGCCGCGGTGGCCACCGTCGCCGACGACTACGACGACCGGATCGTCGACAAGTACGGCGGCCAGACCGCCCTCGAGCGCATCCAGGACACCGGCGGTCGCCGGCGGCGCACGGAAGCCGGTACCGAGGTCGAGGCGTAGGTCTCATCCTCGCGCGCGCTCGCGCACCGCCTCCTCCATCTCGCGGTCGAGGACGCGCCGCTTCTCGGCCTCGCGCTTGTCGTAGAGCTTCTTACCCTGGACCAGCCCGAGCTCGAGCTTGATCCAGTTCCCCTTGAGATAGACCGCCAGCGGCACGACGGTCAGCCCCTGGACCTGCGTGCGCCCGAACAGGCGCTCGATCTCGCGCCGCTTGAGCAGCAGGCGCCGCCGCCGCTCGGGGTCGTGGTTCTCGCGGTTGCCGTGGCTGTAGGGGCTGATGTGGGCGCCGACCAGCCAGGCCTGCTCGCCGTCGACGGACACGTAGCTGTCCTTGAGCTGGACCTTGCCGGCGCGCGCCGCCTTGACCTCCGTGCCGGTCAGCTCGACCCCCGCCTCCAGCCGCTCGAGCACGTGGTAGTCGTGCAGCGCACGGCGGTTCTGGGCCAGGCTGCGCACCCCGTCCTTGCCCGGCTTCGCCATGCGCTCGAGTCTACCCGCGCGGTACACTGGCCGGACCGATGACGTGCCGCGCGGGCCTGCTCGGGCTGCTCCTGCTGCTCGCCGAGGGGGGACCGGAGGCGAGCGTCTCGAACCTGCAGGTGGCGGTGGACGGCCAGCGCGTCCTCGCCTCGGTCGTCCTGCGCAACGCCCTCGACGGCGCCCTCCTCGCCCGCCTGCAGAGCGGGCTCCCGACCCCGATCGTCTACCGCTTCGAGCTGCTGCGCGACCGCAAGCGCTGGTTCGACCGCGGGCTCGCGTCGACGACCCTCGAGGTGGCGGCGGTCTACGACGCCGTCACCCAGGAGACGACCGTCAACTACCGGCTCGACGACAAGCTCATCGACGCCCGCACGGTGCGCGACCGCCGCAGCCTGGAGCGCGCGATGACGCGCATCGAGGCGGTGCCGGTCTTCACCCTCGAGGACGCGCCGCGCGGCCAGCGCCTGCTGGTGCGGGCGCGCGCCGAGCTCGGCACGCGCATGGTCCTGGCGCTGATCCCCGCGCGCATCGCCACCGCCTGGGCCGAGTCGCGGAAGTTCCGCGTCCCGGGGGCGGGGTAGGACGCCGCCGTGGACCTGCGCGACCGGCTCCTGCGCCACCGCAAGGACACCCGTCTCATCGTCGGCGGTCTGGGGGCGCTGCTGGCCGTCCTCGTCGCGGTGTTCTACCTCCTGCTGCGCGAGCGCGACCTGCCGGCGGTGCTGGTCGCCAACCGACTCCTGCTCTTCGTCCTCTGGTACGCCAACGTCGTCCTCATCCTCATCGTCCTCTTCATCCTCCTCCGCAACCTCTTCAAGCTCGCGGTCGAGCGCCGGCACCGGGTCTTGGGCTCGAAGTTCAAGACCAAGCTGGTCGCCTCCTACATCGGGCTCTCGCTCATCCCGGTCCTGCTCCTCTTCCTGCTCGCCGCCGAGCTCCTCCAGGGGTCCTTCGACCGCTGGTTCAACGCCCCCGTGCGGCCGGCGCTCGAGCAGGGCAGCGCCGTGGCCCAGGCGCTCTACCGCCAGATCGAGGAGGACTCCGTGCGCAGCGCGCGGCGGGTGCTGCGCGAGCTCGAGCCGCTCGATCTCGACAGCCCGGCCCAGCGCCGCGCGCTGGCGCGCCGGCTGCGCGCGCTGGCGCCGGAGCTGGGGGTGGACCTCCTCGCCGTCTATCAGGGGACGGAGTTCGTGCAGGCGGTCGTCGACCCGCGCGCCGGGCTGCCCGACCTCCCGGAGCCCGGCCGCGACCTGCTCGAGGAGGCGGCGCGCAAGGGCCGGGCGCTGCGCCGCCAGGAGCCGCCGGGGGGGCGCGGGCGGCTGCTCCTCGCCGCGGTCGCCGAGCCGGGGGAGCGGCTGGGGCTGACGACGGTAGTGGTCGCCGGCGACCTCCTCGACCCGGAGCTGGCGGCGCGCAGCGAGGCGCTCGTCCAGGCCCACCAGACCTTCCGCCAGCTCGAGGTGCAGAAGGACGACCTGCGGGCCAGCCACCTGCTGATATTCCTCATGGTGACGCTCCTCATACTCCTCGCCTCCTCCTGGGTGGGGCTCTACCTGGCGCGGCGCGTGACGGTGCCGATCCTCGCCCTGGCCGAGGGCACGCGGCGGATCAGCGGCGGCGAGCTCTCGCACCGCGTCGAGGTGGCGGCCGACGACGAGCTGGGCGTGCTCGTCACCTCGTTCAACCGCATGACGGCGGAGCTCGAGGCGAGCCGCGAGCTGCTCGAGCGGCGGACGCAGGAGCTGCTCGAGGCGCGGCAGCTCGCCGCCTGGAACGAGGCGGCGCGGCGGCTGGCGCACGAGATCAAGAACCCGCTGACGCCGATCCGCCTGGCCGCGGAGCGCCTGCTGGTCAAGCAGCGCCACGGCGACCCCGGGCTCGGCGCGGCGATCGAGGAGGGGGTGGAGGTCATCGTCCGCGAGGTGGCGACGATGCAGGCCATGGTCGACGAGTTCTCGCGCTACGCGCGGATGCCGCGGCCGCGGCCCGCGCGGGTGGACCTCGGCAGGCTGGTGGACGAGACGCTGCACCTCTATCGCGGGGTCAAGCCGGGGGTGGCGGTCGAGGGAGCGGTCTCGCCGGAGGTCGGCGAGGCCTGGCTGGACCCCGAGCAGATCAAGCGCGCGCTGATCAACCTGGTCGACAACGCCGTCGAGGCGACGGCGCCGCCCGGACGGGTGGAGGTGCGGGCGATGGCGGCCGACGGGCACCTCGAGATCCAGGTCGCCGACACCGGCCCCGGGATCCCGCCGGAGTCGAAGGAGAAGCTCTTCCTCCCCTACTTCTCCACCAAGGGCCGCGGCACCGGCCTCGGCCTCGCGATCGTCCACCGCGTCGTCACCGAACACCAGGGCACGATCCGCGTCGAAGACAACCGCCCGCGCGGCACGGTGTTCACCATCGAGCTGCCGATGGGGTAGTTCTTCTCTTCGGGAGAGTTTGGACGCCGAGTATGCCCGGCGGCGCGCTCACCAGCGGAAGATCGCCGCCAGCGGCGCGTCCTTCTCCGGCACTTCCTCCGGCGGCACGGCGAACACCTCGCCGCCGTGGAGGAGGGCCTGGATCGCCGCCAGGTCAAGCAGGTCCTCCGTCCCCGCGGGCGGCTCGGCGCCGTCCGCTCCGCCGTCGAGGCGCACCGTCCGCTCCGCGGGGTCCCAGCTCCCCCAGCGGCGCACGCCGAGCGGCGCGAAGAGCGTCTCGACGCGCCCGTCGTGGGCGGCGCCGACGACCAGCTCGAGCTGGCCGGTGGCGAGCCCGGTGCCGGTCAGCTCGCGGTAGCGCTCCGCGGCGCGCCGCCGCCGCTCGAGGAAGCGCGGCTCGACCAGCTTCCAGGCCGCGGCGTGCAGCTCCTCCGGCCGCAGGACCTCGGGATTGCCGAGCACCGCCTCGGCGAGCAGGTGCGGGTGCTGCGACGCCTCGCGGTAGATCGGCAGCAGATAGTCGACGCCGGCGAGCACCAGCGGAGTCTTGCGGTCGATCTGCTTCTGGAGCCCCGCCTCCACACGCTTGAAGAACTGGAAGAGGGCGGTCTTGGTGTCGTCCTCGCTGGCGCCGTGGGTGTAGTACCCAGGCGCGCCGTGGTTCACCCGCGCCCCGGGGCCGGTCTGGCTGTACTGCAGCGGCTTCTGCCCGACCTCCTCCCCGACCGCCTCCTCCATGCTCCGCGGCACCCCGACGAGCTCCACCTCCTCGAGGCTCCAGCGGCTGCCGAGGAAGAGGCGGATGTCGTGCATCGCCAGCGCCAGGACGTAGAACCGGCCGTCGCCGTCGAAGTACGGGAAGAGGGGCTTGAGATGGAAGCGGTCCTCGACCGCCGCCAGCTCGTCGAACGGCAGCGGCAGGCGGTAGGCCCGCAGCAGGTCGGGGGCGCGGAAGACGGCGAGGCCCTCGCTCTGGTGCTGCCAGAAGTCGTGGTCCTCCTGGAGCGCGCGCAACGGCGCCAGCAGCTCCTCGGACTCCGCCTTGCGGACGCCCCGCGCCGCGAGCCGCTCCTCGGCGGCGCGCAGCAGGTTCTTCCAGCGGATCGGGTTCTGCTGCGTCTCCGCCCCCGCCCGCACGGTGGGCAGGAAGATCGAGACGCAGGGGCCGGAGCGGGGCTCGAGCAGGCCGCGGACCTCCTCGCGGCTCAACGGACCGGGCGCGGCGACTTCGACGGGCAGGGGGGGCTCGGCTCTCGTCATCGTGGGCACCTCCTTCGCGCGTGCGCCGGAGGGGGGTGCAACGCACATGCCTCCTATAATCGACGCATGGCCACGACACCTCAGCAGCGGATCGAGTCCGATCTCAAGGAGGCCCTCAAGGCCGGTCAGAAGGAGCGGCTCTCGACTCTCCGGCTCCTGCTGACGGAGATCAAGAACGAGCGCATCCGCCGCGGCGGCGAGGTCGACGAGGCGGGGTTCGTCGCGCTCGTCCGCAAGTCGGTCAAACAGCGCGAAGAGGCCTCGGCGCAGTACCGGCAGGGGGCGCGCCCGGAGCTGGCGGAGAAGGAGGAGCGGGAGGCGCTGCTGCTCTCCGGCTACCTGCCCGCCCAGGCCGACGAGGAGCAGATCCGCGCCGCGATCGAGGAGCTGGTGGCGGCGCGCGGCCTCGCCGGCCCCGCCGCCATCGGCCCGGTGATGAAGGAGATGCTCGCCCGCTTCGGCTCCGCCGCGGACGGCGCGACGATCAACCGCATCGCCCGCGAGGTCCTGGCCGGGCGCGCCGCCGGCTGAAGGCGGCCGTCCCGTGCGCCGCGCCGTCGTCGGCACCGCCGGCCACATCGACCACGGCAAGACCCGCCTCGTCCAGGCCCTGACCGGCATCGACTGCGACCGCTGGGCCGAGGAGAAGGCGCGCGGGATCACGATCGACCTCGGCTTCGCCTACCTCTTCGACGGCGACCTCCAGGTCGGCTTCGTCGACGTCCCCGGCCACGAGCGCTTCCTGCACAACGCGCTCGCCGGCCTCGGGGGCATCCGCATCATGCTCCTCGTCGTCGCCGCCGACGAGGGGGTCAAGCCGCAGACCCGCGAGCACCTGGCGGTCTGCTCGCTCCTCGGCATCCCCGCCGGCCTGGTGGCGCTGACGAAGACCGACCTCGTCTCGGCCGACCTCCTCGAGCTGGCGCAGCTC